>JAIRKG010000070.1 GCA_031260235.1 Dysgonamonadaceae bacterium
CGCGGTAGAGAGATGTGTAGAAGACCGTTTTCTCGCTGTCCGTTCCGCCTTCAACGCTGATTTTTCCGAGCGCGCCGTTCCATATCCGCCGTCCTTCGCGGGACACCGCTTCGACGTCGTATCCGGCAATCTCGCCTTCAAGGTTTTTCCTTGCCTGCTCCGTGCTGATGAACGAGACGCCGTATCGAAGTCCCAGCTTCACCGTGCCTTCCGGACAGGTCAGCACGAGCGTATCGCCCGTCGCCGCGACGGTCTGCACATGCGCCACGTCCGTTTCGGCATGGAAATAGACTTTTGTATCCCTGTCGACGGGCTGAAAGCCGCTGACGGCGTTTCCCTCTGTTTTCAGTTCGCCGCCGCGGCTTGCGAAAATCAGGCAGGGCGCGACGTCCGGTGGAAACGTCAGGCTGTAGACGGCGCTCCGGTGAGACGGCGCATAATCCACGTGCACATCCAGTTCGTCGAGATACACGCTGTAGCGATACGGCGTCACCTTCTCGCGGTCGTAGCCGAGCGACATGTCCGGCAATGCGAAAGGCTCGCTGCCGGAATGAAGGCAGGGCATGAAGTTGAGCGCCGAAGCGCTGCGATGCCGCGTCACAATCAGCGGCAGCCCGTTCAGGCGATTTCCCGTGAAGTCCGTGCGGACAGGGAAGATGCGCATCATACTGTTCGGAAGATGCACCGTAGGGTACGTCGGCACCAGCATGTGGCTGATGTTCCCGATGTATGGATTCACGTAGTCGACCGGCTCGCGACCGGTTGCGCTTTTCCGGCTGCACGAAGCCGTCAGGAATACCGCTGTCATCAGGGTGAAAAAGATACTTTTTGTTTTCATTTGCGTGTTATATTGAAAAATCCGTTTATCGTCTGTTTCTGAAAAATGCCCTCATCTCTTCGGTGCATTCGTTTTCGAGAATGCCCGTCCTGACGGACGTTTTGGGATGCAGGGCGCCGGCTGCATACCGCCGGAAGCCTTTTTTTTCGTCCGGCGCGCCATACACGAGCGTTCCTGTTTGCGCCCACGCGATGGCTCCGGCGCACATCACGCAAGGCTCGACCGTCACGTACAGCGTACAGTCGACAAGATATTTGGCGCCGAGCACGCCGGCTGCCGCCGTGATGGCCAGCATCTCGGCATGAGCCGTCGGGTCGTTCAGCCGTTCGGTCTGATTGTGGGCGCGCGCGATGATGCGCCCGCTGCATACCACCACCGCCCCGACGGGCACTTCGCCTTCGGCCGCCGCCGCACGCGCCTCGACCAGCGCCTGCCTCATGAAATATTCGTCCGTAAAAGGTATCATATCTTTATCGCCGATATCTTTATCACCGTCTCATCTCGTTCTCGCTGAACAGTGTCGGATAATCATCTTCCATCACCTTGAGCACGTGCGAAAGAATAATGCTTCGATACCAGTTCGACCTGTTCGTAATCCCGTATCTTGACCAGTGCCGCTCTATTGCCTGACGTTCTTCGTCGTTCATCAAAAAAACTGCGCGATGCACTCGCGTGCCCTTTGCCGCGGGCGTTGACTTCTGTTGCTTCTTCATGCGAAAATTTTGCGGACAAATATAGAAATTTATTTTATTATATCCGAAGCCTGCGCAAAAAACCGTATATTTGCTGCAAATCAATAAAGATGAATGAACAGAACATTACAGGAAAAACCGGTGAAGAAGTAGCATGTTCGTACCTGAGGGTGAACGGATACAGAATCCTGCATACCAACTGGCGTTTTCACCGTTACGAACTGGACATTGTCGCAACGGACGGAAAGGAACTTGTCATTGTGGAAGTAAAAACGCGCTCGGCAAACTATCTCGTTTCGCCCGAACTGTCTGTCAACAGACAGAAAATAAAACGCATTGCATGTGCGGCGGAAGCCTGTCAGCGCCTGCTCAAAACGGACTTGCCTATCCGTTTCGACGTGATCTGCCTCATCAGGGAAAAAGATGTATATACGGTGGAATGTCATATCGAAGACGCCTTTTTCGCACCCGTAAACTGAAACGCCATCTATCTCGAAAGCGACATGACAGGCGACGGAATCAGACGCTGGATCGAACATTCGTATCGCGAAGCAGTCCGCAAACTGCCCGAAGAAATCCGCAGGCAGTATGACTGATCACGTAAAAAAACTGCCCGGAATGATTCGTCTGCCGGAAACCGAATCGACCAGCCGCTATCTGGAACAGTTGGCCGGCGCGGGCGGCGACGTGGCGGACGAAACGCTTGTCGTGGCAGACTTTCAGACGGCGGGACGCGGGCAACCCGGCAACTCGTGGGAATCGGAAGCCGGCAAGAACCTTACGTTCAGCCTGCTTTTATACCCGAAAAACCTGCGCGCGGGACGGTCTTTCCTGATTGCCGAACTGGCGTCGCTGAGCGTCAGGCATCTGCTCGACGGTTATATTCGCGGCGTCACGGTCAAATGGCCGAACGACATCTACTGGCGTGACAGAAAAATATGCGGCATACTGATCGAAAACGTCCTGTCAGGCAAGCGTATTGTCCGTTCCATCATTGGCATCGGGCTGAACGTCAACCAGGACACATTCCTGTCCGACGCATCTGCCCCCGTTTCTCTCAAGCAGATCACCGGCCGTTCGCATGACAGGATACGGCTGCTGGAAGAGTTTCGCGCCGGTTTTCACCGTCTCCGGCAACGGCTCGAATCCGGCGCGCATGTCGACGAACTTCACCGCGAGTATATGTCGGCGCTCTACCGGCGCGAGGGTTATTTTGCGTATCGCGACAGAAACGGCTGTTTTGAGGCGCGCATCCATCATATCGAACCGTCCGGCCATCTGATTCTCGCACGGAAAGACGGCACGCTCTCGCGCTATACTTTCAAAGAAGTTGCCTGTTTATAATCCTTTATTGACGCTTTTCCGGTATATTTGCAGACAAAAGATGAAAAGTTTATGAATAAATACAAACGCATTCTGCTTAAATTGAGCGGCGAATCGCTCATGGGAGGCCAGCGGTACGGAATAGACGGAACCCGGCTGCACGAATACGCCGTCCAGATCAGGGAAATCGCCGAAACGGGCGTACAGATAGGGATTGTCATCGGCGGCGGCAATATTTTTCGCGGCCTCGGCGGCGTCGCCAAAGGCTTCGACCGCGTCAGGGGCGACCAGATGGGTATGCTGGCTACGGTAATCAACAGCCTGGCGCTCAACTCGGCGCTGAGTGCGGAGGGAATGAAATCGACTGTGTTGACAGCCCTCCGCATGGAACCGATAGGCGAATACTACAGCAAGTGGCGCGCCATCGAACTGATGCGGCAGGGACACGCCGTCATCATCGCGGGCGGAACGGGAAATCCGTTTTTCACGACCGACACCGCCTCGTGTCTCCGCGCCATCGAGACCGAAGCCGATGTGATGCTGAAAGGCACGCGGGTAGACGGTATCTATACGGCTGACCCCGAAAAAGACCCGACGGCCGTAAAATTTGATGAAATCACATTCGATGAAGTGTATGCCAGAGGACTGAAAATAATGGACCTGACGGCGATAACAATGTGCAGGGAGAACCGTCTGCCGCTGATCGTGTTCGACATGGATACCGCGGGCAACCTGAAGAAGGCGGTATGCGGAGAAAATATCGGAACAATTGTGCACGAATAGTCGCGATTAAATTGATTCTTGCTATCTTTGTGCCGCTTTGCGGCTGTGGTGTAACTGGTAGCCACGCCAGACTTAGGATCTGGTGCCGAAAGGCGTGGGGGTTCGAGTCCCTTCGGGCGCACTTCCTGTTATGACATACGACGAAACTATTAAGTATTTATACGACAATGCGCCCATGTTCCAAAAAGTGGGCGCATCTGCTTATAAGGAGGGGATGGAAAATTCGTTCCTTATAGATGAATATCTGCGCTATCCACACAAGCAATACAAGACGATACATGTTGCCGGAACAAATGGGAAAGGCTCTGTTTGCCACCTGCTGGCTTCTATTTTGCAGGAAGCCGGTTATAAAACTGCGCTTTATACATCTCCGCATTTGCTTGATTTCAGGGAAAGAATAAAGGTTGACGGCAAGGTGATTGATAAAGATTATATTGTTCGCTTTATCGCGGAGCATAAAGATTTCTTCGAGTCAATTCAGCCGTCTTTTTTTGAGATAACTACCGGAATGGCATTTGCATATTTTGCGCATCAGGCGGTAGATGTAGCGGTTATTGAGGTCGGACTGGGCGGACGATTGGACTGTACGAATGTGATTACTCCGGTTTTAAGCGTTATTACGAATATCAGTTTTGATCATACCAGTCTGTTGGGGAATACTTTGCAGGCGATTGCCGGAGAAAAAGCGGGGATTATTAAGCAGGGCGTTCCGGTGGTTATCGGGGAGGCAGAAGGAGAGGTCAGGGAAGTGTTTGAGCGGGCAAGGCAAAAGGTACAGGGAAAAAGGTTTTTGTTTGCGCAGGACATTCCCAAGACAGTTGATGTTGTTTCTCCTTTACAAGGGCTTGCGCAGGAAAGGAATACGGCTACCGTATTGTGTGCGTTGGATATTCTGAAAGATGTATTTGCAATTCCGAACCATGCAATAGCGAAAGGCTTTGCCGGCGTGATTGAAAATACGGGATTGGCGGGACGTTGGCAGGTGGTGCGGAAACATCCGAAAATTGTGCTGGATACGGGACACAATGCCGGCGGAATGGCATATAATATCCGGCAACTTCAATCGGAAAAGTATGATGTTTTGCATATTGTTTTCGGGATGGTTAATGACAAGGATATTTCTTCTGTTCTCAGGCTTTTACCTGCAAATGCAACGTATTATTTCACGCAGGCTGATATTCCAAGGGCTTTGGATGCGCAGTTGCTGGCGGAACAGGCGGGACAATTCGGACTAACGGGAGATGTTTTCCGTTCGGTTGCCGGCGCTTTTAGAGCAGCAAAGGAACGTGCAAAAAGAAATGATTTTATATTTGTAGGCGGCAGTACGTTTGTTGTGGCGGAAGCGTTGAAAACAATAGTATAATATATAAGGAAAAGAATATGTTTACAAAAGAAATTTACATCAAAAGGCGCGAAGAGTTGAAGCAGTCGGTGAAATCCGGCATTATTCTTCTGCTGGGAAACGGCGAAGCGCCCATGAACTACGACGGGAATACCTGCGATTTCCGCCAGGACAGTTCCTTTATTTATTACGCAGGTCTTGATACGCCGGATTTGGCTTATATTCTCGACATTGACCAAAATAAAGAGTATCTGCTGGGCGATGAATTGACTATCGACGATGTTGTTTGGATGGGCAACTTCCCTTCGCTCAAAGAACGCGCGGCTGAGGCAGGGATCAATACTGTCCTCCCTTTTTCCCAATTGTCGTCTCTGGTTGGAGTCGCTATGAAGTCCGGCCGCACTGTTCATTATTTGAAACCGTATCGTTACCGGAATAAATTGTTATTAAGTGAATTATTAGGCAAACAGATTGATTCGCTCGCGGCGGATTTTTCGCTTGAACTGACACGTACAATTATTCGGATGCGCCTCATTAAGTCTAACGAGGAGCTGGTAGAACTGGAAGACGCGGGCAAAACAGGGTATGCGATGCACATTGTTGCTATGAAAATGTGTCGGCAGGGCGTGTCTGAGCGCGAAATTGCGGGGATGATTGAAGGTCTGGCAATTTCAAAGGGCAACCGCGTTTCTTTTCCGACTATATTGTCGATGAACGGACAGACGCTTCACAATCACGATCATAGCGGCATCCTGCAAAAGGGGCGTTTGATGTTGTGCGACGCCGGCGCGGAAAACCTGAACTATTACGCTTCCGATTTTACGCGCACAACTGCCGTCGGCGGCGAATACAGCGAACAGCAGAAGGAAATTCACAACATTGTCCTGAAAGCCTTGAACGATTCGATAGATATGGCGAAGCCGGGCGTTGCCTATAAAACCGTAAACCGAAACGCTTACCGCGTGATATTCGAGGGCTTGCGCGAACTTGGACTGACGAAGGGCGATACGGAAGAGGCGCTTGAAGCCGGCGCTCCTGCGCTGTTTATGCCGCATGGCTTGGGACACGCTCTGGGACTGGACGTTCACGATATGGAGGATTTGGGAGAGACGCTTACGGGTTACGACGATAGAATTAAGCGCGATACGCTGTTCGGATACAGGAGTTTGCGCTTCGGCAAACACCTCGAACCCGGACTTGTGCTGACCGTCGAGCCGGGCATTTACTTTATTCCGCAACTGATTGAAAAATGGAAAGCCGAGAAAACCAATGCCGATTTTATTCGGTTTGATACGTTGAAAAACTACTGCAATTTTGGCGGCATCCGGTTGGAAGACGATATTGTGATTACTCCCCAGGGTTGCCGACCGGTTTATGAAAAGCGGCTGCCGGTTACGGTTGAGGAAATTCGGGCGGCAGTGAATAATGAACGTATTAACTAAAAATATAAGGGATATGGAATTAATATCAATTATCTTTGTACCCTCGCTGGGAATCGAACCCAAATTTATTGTTTAGGAAACAACCGTTCTATCCATTGAACTACAAGGGCGCTCCTTTTTCGGCTTACAAAAGTAATACATTTATTCAAGGAAATAAAATTATAGTATTTCCGGATTGCTTCACTGCTTCGCAGTTCGCAATGACGCGGTGAGGTCAAATTGCCGCAGTCGTCATTGCGAGGGCGAAAGCCCGAAGCAATCCAGAAAAAGAATTATAAACTGATATATAAACATTCACTTATCAAACATGGCAACAATAAACGAAATTCAAGAACAAATCATCGAAGAGTTTTCTATTTTTGAAGACTGGATGGACAAATATGTTTTGCTTATCGAAATGGGCAATAGACTCCGTCCTTTGGACGCGAAATACAAAACGCCGAACAATCTTATCGAAGGCTGCCAGAGCAGGGTTTGGCTACAAGCCGATTGGGAAGATGGGAAAATTATATTTCAGGGCGATAGCGACACGGTTATCGTGAAAGGAATCGTTGCGCTGTTGCTTCGGGTACTTTCCGGACATACTCCCGACGAGATTCTCAACGCAGATTTGTATTTTATCCGCGCTGTCGGATTGAATGAGCATCTTTCCCCAACCCGATCCAATGGGCTGGTATCGATGCTTAAACAGATGAAACTCTATGCGATTGCATTTAATTCGGTGAACGGAAAAACGATGAACGAACAATATGAGAAAACTCAAAATCACAGAACTGAAACGCTTGACTCAACCGGAATTTAAGCAGGCAAAGAAGATACCGCTGATTATCGTTCTCGACAATGTGAGAAGCCGCCACAACATCGGCGCTGTTTTCCGTACTTCCGATGCTTTCCTTGTTGAAGCGGTTTATTTATGCGGCATTACGGCAACTCCTCCACATGCCGAAATCCACAAAACAGCCTTAGGCGCTGAAGATTCCGTCGGTTGGAAATATTTCGGGAGAACTTTAGACGCTATCGAAGAACTGAAACGACAAAACTATCACATCGCAGCCGTCGAACAGGCAGAAAACAGTATTTCTTTGGAAAATCTCGTGCTCACAAACGAAAAGTATGCCATCATCTTCGGGAATGAAGTCAAAGGAATTGACCAGGAAGTCATGAATCGGTGTGATTTCTGCATTGAAATTCCACAGTTCGGCACTAAACATTCGCTCAATGTTTCGGTTGCGGCAGGGATTGTGGTTTGGGAAATTTTTAAGGAGGGTCATCAGCGGGCGGCGGCTCTAATTTAGTAGTGATAAATAATCATTATCTTTGCGCCTGTAATTACAATATATATAATAATGATACACAAATACGATTTTCTCGTCGTCGGTTCCGGAATAGCCGGAATGAGTTATGCGCTAAAAGTGGCCGGTAAAGGGAGCGTTGCGCTCCTTGCCAAAACAACGCTCGAAGAAGCCAATACGTTTTATGCACAGGGCGGGATTGCATCGGTTACTTTGCCATGGGACGATTTTGAAAAACATGTGCAAGACACGCTGGGTGCCGGCGACGGAATTTGCGACAAACAGGTGGTGGAAAAGGTTGTCCGCGAAGCGCCGCAGCAAATCAAGGAACTGATTCGCTGGGGTGTGCATTTCGACAAAGATACGGCGGGGGCGTTTGATTTACACAAAGAGGGTGGCCATTCCGAATTTCGCATCCTGCACCACAAAGATAACACGGGGCAGGAAATTCAGGAAAGCCTGATTAATGCGGTAAAACATCATCCGAATATCACTGTTTTTCATCACCACTTTGCTATTGAAATACTTACACAGCACCATTTGGGAATAAAAGTAACCAAAGACACGCCAAATATCGAATGTTACGGCGCTTATGCTTTGGACGAAAAAACGAATGAAATTCATACGTTACTATCCAAAGTGACCATGATTTGCACCGGCGGAATCGGGAATATTTACCAAACGACAACCAACCCGATTGTTGCCACCGGCGACGGAATCGCGATGGTTTACCGCGCCAAAGGACTGGTCAAAGACATGGAATTCGTGCAGTTTCACCCAACCGCACTGTATAATCCGACGGAACGGCCGTCATTCTTGATTACGGAAGCGATGCGGGGTTACGGAGGTATTTTGAAAACGCGCAACGGCAAGGAATTTATGCATAAATACGACGCACGCGGTTCGTTAGCTCCACGCGATATTGTGGCGCGTGCAATCGACAGCGAAATGAAAAGCAGCGGAAGCGATTTTGTCTATCTGGACGTAACGCGCAAAGCCCCCGAAGAAACAAAGAAACACTACCCTACGATTTACGAAAAATGCATGAGCGAAGGCATCGACATTACAAAAGATTATATTCCGGTCGCTCCTGCCGCACACTATCTTTGCGGGGGAATAGTAGTGAATATGGACTCGCGGACAACGATTAACCGCCTGTATGCCGCCGGCGAATGTTCTCGCACCGGACTTCACGGTGCCAATCGTTTAGCCTCCAACTCCCTGATAGAAGCAATTATATATGCCGATGCTGCCGCCAAACATTCGCTCGCCCACCTGCATGAATATTCGTTCAACGAACAAATTCCGCTATGGAACGATAAGGGAACTTCGCTTCCGGAAGAGATGGTGTTGATTACCCAAAGCGCCAAAGAAGTCGGCTCGATTATGAATAATTATGTCGGGATTGTTCGTTCCAATTTGCGTTTGGAACGCGCGCTCGAGCGTTTGGAAATTATTTACCGCGAAACCGAAAATCTGTTTATCCGCTCTACCGTTTCAAAAGATATTTGCGAATTACGTAATATCGTGTCCGTCGGTTATCTGGTTATCAAGCAGGCAATGGAACGGAAAGAGAGCCGCGGCTTGCATTATACGATTGACTATCCTGTGAAAAACCAGCTGCAATAAGTCGCATTATACGAAATTTTTCACGTATATTTGCAGCATAATTCTTAATCATAAAAAACAATGCTACTGTCTTATATTACTTGGAATGTCGATCCTGCGATATTCACAATACCTCTCTTAAATAAAGAAGTCCGTTGGTATGGCATGGCTTTTTTCATCGGCTTTGCCTTAGGTTTATGGATAGTCGGGAAAATCTGGAAAAACGAAAAATTGAATCCCGACTGGTATGATAGCCTTTTCTTTTATGTCGCTATCGCAACGATTGTCGGCGCCCGCCTTGGACATGTTTTGTTTTATAATCCCGGCGAATATTTTTCCAATCCGATAGAAATCTTCAAAATTTGGGAAGGCGGATTAGCCAGCCACGGCGGTACGATAGGAATCATCATTGCCGTTTGGATTTATTCCCGTCGGATTACGCACAAAAGCATGTTGTGGACATTCGATCGTTTGGTTGTTCCCGTCGGATTTGTCGGCGCACTGATTCGCATTGGCAACTTGATGAACCACGAAATTTACGGTCATGAAACCACTTTTCCATGGGCTTTCCGCTTCATCACCAACCTGCAATCCTGGACACACGGCTATCCGCCCGTCTATTCCCCACCCTCGCATCCGACTCAGATTTACGAAGCGTTTTTTTACATTCTCACCGGCTTTATCTGCCTGTGGATGTATTGGAAAAGAAAAGATTACAAACACGAAGGATTGATATTCGGCGCGTTTCTGATTGGTATTTTCCTGTCGCGCTTCTTCATTGAGTTCCTGAAAAACAATCAGGAAGAATTTGAGGAACGGATGTTACTGAATATGGGACAGTTGTTGAGTA
The DNA here is from genome assembly GCA_031260235.1 of Dysgonamonadaceae bacterium. Classification (GTDB taxonomy): domain Bacteria; phylum Bacteroidota; class Bacteroidia; order Bacteroidales; family Azobacteroidaceae; genus Azobacteroides. Next base: position 10,171 of record JAIRKG010000070.1, read on the forward strand.
TTCCTTTTATTGTTGCGGGAGTATGGTTGGTTTGGCAGGGGGTGAGACGGAAAATTGCTGCTTCTTCGCTATCTTAATGCTTTAAAATTATTATGAGTGACTTCACAGCCACTCATAACCCTTTAACCAAAACCTTAACTATGAAAAATTTTATATTTTTCGAGAGACAAAGGTAATGCTTTTTTTTTATAAAACAATTATTTTGCAAAAATATGCACTTTTTTATGTTATTTTTTTAAAAGAATTTTGAATCTATGGTTATTATATGAAAACAGAGCCGAAAACAGCGGTTAAACATGCAATTGATAACGAATTAAAAAAACTTTTCATCGAAACTTACGGTTGCCAGATGAATGTGGCAGACAGCGAAATTGCCGCCTCCATTATGCAAATGGATGGATTTGAAACGACCGGCAATATCCATAAAGCCGACGTAATTTTTATAAATACCTGTTCGGTAAGGGATAGCACGGAACAGCGCGTCCTTTCACGCCTCCAATTTTTTCAGTCTCTGAAGAAAAAAAACAAGAACTTAATTGTCGGTGTATTGGGTTGCATGGCCGAAAGAGTGAAAGAAGAACTGATTACAAATCATCACGCCGATTTGGTTGTAGGGCCTGATTCTTACATGGATTTACCGCATCTGATTGCGACGGTCGAAAAAGGAGAAAAGGCTATCAACGTGGAACTTTCGACGACGGAAACATATAAAGATGTGATTCCTCTGAAAATTTCAGGCGTGAAAATTTCGGGATTCGTTTCTATCATGCGGGGTTGCAATAATTTTTGTACTTACTGTATTGTTCCTTATACTCGCGGACGTGAGCGGAGTCGGGACGTGGAAAGTATCCTGAAAGAAATCCGCACAATGAAAGAACAGGGCTATCGAGAAGTTACTTTATTGGGACAAAACGTAAATTCTTATTTGTGGAAAAACGAAGTGGAAACCGTTGATTTTCCGCGTTTGCTGGAATTAGTTGCATTGGAAGTTCCTGCAATGCGCGTTCGCTTTACAACTTCGCACCCAAAAGACATGAGCGACGCAACATTGGAAATCATCGCCAAATATCATAATCTTTGTAAACAAATTCATTTGCCGGCGCAATCGGGGAGTTCGCGAATTTTGAAAGCCATGAATCGGAAGTATACGCGGGAGTGGTATCTGGAACGGATTACAACTATCCGCCGTATTTTGCCGAAAGCTTCAATTTCGACCGATTTGTTCTGCGGTTTTCCTTCGGAAACAACGGATGATCATCAAGAAACACTTTCGCTGATGAGAGAAATAGGGTTTGATTCGGCGTTTATGTTCAAGTATTCCGAGCGTCCCGGAACGTATGCCGCCAAAAATCTTCCGGATAATGTTCCCGAAGATGAAAAAGTGAGGCGATTGGAAGAAATCATCGCGTTACAACTGGAACTTTCCCTGATGCGGAACAGAGAAGACGTTGGTAAAATCGCAGAAGTTTTGGTCGAAGGATTTTCCAAACGTTCTTGCGAACAACTTTTTGGAAGAACTTCGCAGAACAAAGTTGTTATTTTCAACAAAGAAAAATACCGAGTGGGTGATTTGGTAACGGTGAAAATTTTAGATGCTTCGGCGGCTACTTTGTTTGGCGAAGTTTTAGATTGAGAATTGTCTTTTCACATAAATTTCAACGATGGAAACAATATTTTCAATGCCGAAAACGGACGAATTGATACATACATCATATGAAGTTGACAGTCCCCAAACCTTGTTGCTAAAGTAGTTATAATAGGAAGCCCGCTTTTTGTCGGATTGTTCAATCAAGGTTTTTGCCTCTTTTTCCGAAATGGAATTGTTCCGACAAATTCTTTGGGTGCGGTCGGGCATATCGGCGCAAATGAAAATCTTCAGGCAACGCTTGTGATTCCGCAAAATGTAGTCGGCGCACCGCCCCACAAAAATACAGGATTCTTTTTCCGCCAGTTTCCGAATCACGTCGCTTTGAATCTTGAAAAGCGTTTCGTTGCTCAAATAATTCACTTCGGCGTTGCCCATAAATCCGGAACGTAAACTAAAATAATTGCCTAAAATGGGAATGCTGTTATTTTCGTCGGCTTTTTCAAAAAACTCTTTGCCCAAGCCGCTTTCTCGCGAAGCCAATAGGATTAATTCTTTGTCATAACAGGGAATTCCTAATTTTGCGGACAAGAGTTCGCCGACTAATTTCCCTCTGCTACCCAATTGTCGACCGATTGTGATTGTATATTTTTCCATGATGAATTTAATTTGATTTCTTGTGTTAAATGTTGATTCCGGATTTTATCGTCATTCTTAACATATCCAAATCAATACGCACGTAGCGAAGTCCCCTGATTTCGTGCTTTTGTACCTTAAATTACTGCATTGCATCCAATTTCTGCTTCAACTGGTATTCATCAGGGATATACACATCACGAGGTTTACTGCCCTGCGTCGGTCCGACAATGCCGGCATTTTCCAGTTGATCCATCAGCCGTCCCGCGCGGTTATAGCCAATTGAGAATTTTCGTTGAATCAGAGATGTTGAGCCTTGTTGATGCGCAACAATCAATTGAGCGGCTTCTTCAAATAGCGGATCGCGTTCCGAGAGATCAAAATCGTCCGGTAATTTTTCGCTGTCGCCTCCGATGTATTCGGGTAACAGAAAGGCTGTCGGATAAGAAGGTTGGTTACCGATAAACTTGGAAATACGCTCTACTTCGGGCGTATCAACAAAAGCGCACTGGACGCGAGTCATGTCGCTTCCCTGGAAAAACAGCATATCGCCGCGTCCAATCAGTTGGTTGGCACCTTGCCCGTCGAGAATTGTCCGCGAATCGATGGACGAGATAACCCGGAAAGCGATTCGCGCAGGGAAATTTGCTTTGATTGTTCCGGTGATAATATTCGTCGTCGGTCTTTGCGTGGCAATAATCATGTGGATTCCTACGGCACGCGCTTTCTGGGCGATACGGGCAATGGGCTGCTCGATTTCCTTACCGGCAGTCATAATTAAATCCCCAAACTCATCAATAATCACAACAATATAGGGCATAAATTTATGCCCTTTCATCGGATTCAATCGGCGAGTAACAAATTTTTCGTTGTATTCCTTCACATTTCGCGAGCCGGCTTTTTCCAGCAATTCGTAACGGTCGTCCATTTCCCTTGTCAGGGAATTGAGCGTATAAATTACTTTGGTAAAATCGGTGATAATCGGCTTTTCGGCATCGGGAAGTTTGGCAAGGAAATGCTTTTCGATAGCGGAATAAATCGTAAACTCAACCATCTTAGGGTCTATGAGTACGAATTTGAGTTCGGCGGGATGTTTTTTATACAAGAGCGAAGTGACGGCCGCGTTCAGTCCGACGGATTTTCCTTGTCCGGTTGCGCCCGCGACCAGCAAGTGAGGGAGTTTAGTCAAATCGACCATAAAAACTTCATTCGTAATGGTACGTCCTAATGCTATCGGCAATTCACAAGTAGATTCCTGGTATTTCCTGGAAGAAATAATCGAATGCATGGATACGATTTGCGGGTCTTTGTTTGGGACTTCAATTCCTATCGTTCCTTTTCCGGGCATGGGCGCGATTATGCGGATTCCAAGGGCTGCAAGGTTCATGGCGATATCGTCTTCCAAATTTCTGATTTTGGCGATGCGGATACCATCTTCGGGAACGATTTCGTAGAGTGTAACTGTCGGTCCGACCGTTGCCTTGATGGATTTTATTTTAATACCGTAGTTTTCGAGCGTTTGAATAATCCGGTTTTTGTTGTTGTTTTGTTCGTCCATATCCACCTGCGTATCGGCTTGATTGTATTTTTTCAACAAATCGACCGAAGGAAGTTGGTATTTGGACAAATCGGACGTTGGGTCGAAGATGCCTAATTTTTCCAATAAATTGTCTGCTTCGTCACGGTCGTAATCAACGGGCGCAGGCGGAAGGGGATGTGACGCCTGTTCGGGCGGAAGGGGGAAAACCGGCTCCTGCTCGTCCGCATGGGGAATAATTACTTCAAAATCGGTATCGCCAATTGATTTTGCCGTTTCTTCCGGAATTATGGTTTTTTCCGGATCTTTACGAACAACCGGTTGTGGCTCGACTTCTTCGGGAGAGGGTTCTTCCTGTTCCTGATATTGTGTATTTTTCTGTTTCGATTTCCATTTCGGTTTTATCATCCTGATTTTTGGAAATGAAGTGAAACATTTTCGTATAAACGGAATGGTTTTTGGAGAAGTAAAAATCATGATAATGATAAATACCAATAATATAATAAGGAATGTTCCCGAAACGCCGAGGTTAAGCGTCATGATTTCCGACAATTCAAGCCCGTGCCGCCCGCCGATGTAAATTGCCGTATCTTTGAAGAGATTCCCGAAAAAAAACGATGCGGCAAGCGACGTCCAAATGGTAAGGACGGAACAAGCAATGAAATACTTCAGCAAGTTTACATATTTGGCTTTCATCAAACGCAAGCCGGTGAAGAAAAGGAATAAAAGAAGGAAAATAACGGCAACGCCGAATCCTTCATTCAACAGAATATTGCCGAGAATAGCACCTCTGGTTCCCGTCCAGTTTTCGATTCCATCGACACGGTCCAAATGAAATAAGGAAAGTCCTTCTATTCGACTTTGATCGGCGGCGCCCGTATAGAAAAATGAAAGGATTGCGATTGCCGCATAAACCGAAAACATCAGAAATATCAAACCCAGCACGAAATAGGTTGAGTCACTTTTGAAAAACTGTTTAAGTCCAGAAAGATGTTGTTGTGTATTGCTTTTTTGTTGCATAAATTCTGATGTTTTGAGCGACAAAAATACAAAATTATTCGCGGATACGCTAATATTTTTGATAGATTTTGTTGAGGGCGTCTTTTGAATTGTTTGATAAAATATGCGAATTATAAAAATTCTTTCAGAGGCATGGTAAGGTTATCTAAAAATTTTCATGTAAATTTGCCCGCTCAATAGAATATCATTCAATGAATTTTATAGAACATCTCGAAAACGATCCCCAATACGCCGGTTTAAACGTGAACAAAGGCATTGCGCAACCGCCCGTTATCAATCCTTACCTGACGGAACGGAAGAAACGCTACATCTATACTCCTGCCGAATATACGGAAGAAATACGGAAAGGAAATATTACGGTTTTAAGTCAAGCTGTTACCCTGCTGGAAAGTCAAAAACAGGAACATCAGGCCGTCGCCCAGGAAGTTATTGAAAAATGCCTGCCTTTTTCGGGAAATTCGGTGCGCATTGGGATTACCGGCGTTCCGGGCGCAGGGAAAAGCACTTCGATCGACGCTTTCGGAATGCATTTGATTCACCACCGGAACCGGAAATTAGCCGTTCTAGCTATTGACCCGAGTAGCGAACGCTCCAAAGGAAGCATTTTAGGCGATAAAACGCGCATGGAAGAACTTTCACGGAATGCTAAGGCGTTTATCCGTCCCTCTCCGGCGGCAGGTTCTTTGGGTGGCGTTGCCCGCAAAACGCGTGAAACCATTATTTTATGTGAAGCCGCCGGATTTGATACTATTTTTGTGGAAACCGTCGGCGTGGGACAATCGGAAACGGCTGTCCATTCGATGGTCGATTTCTTTCTGCTTATCCAACTTGCCGGCACAGGCGACGAACTGCAAGGAATCAAACGCGGCATCATGGAAATGGCCGACGGAATTATCGTCAACAAAGCCGACGGAAACAATATCGAAAAAGCCCAATTAGCCGCCGCTCAATATCGCAATGCGCTACATCTGTTCCCTTTGCCCCCTTCGAACTGGATGCCCAAAGTGATGACTTATTCCGGTTACTATCAATTAGGAATTTCCGAAATATGGGATATGGTTGACGAATATATGGCGTTTACGTGCAAAAACGGTTATTTTGAGCAACGCCGCAATTCGCAGGCAAAATACTGGATGTATGAAAGTATAAACGAGCAGTTGAAAAACCACTTTTATCAGTCACCTGTTATTGAAAAAGAATTGCAGGTTAAGGAAATGCAGGTGCTTCGTTCGGAAATAAGCTCGTTTGCGGCGGCCAAGCAAATGTTGGATATATATTTTAAAGACAGGAAATAAGAAATGCAAAAAGACAGGAAAATAACAATTAACAGAGCGTTTATTTTACAGGAAATACAAGACCAGAGTATCATCTGTGTTGGTCTGGTATTGTATGGCCTGGGTTGGACGGGCTTTCTTTTGCCCAGCGGAATCACGACCGGCGGTGTAACCGGCATAGCAGCAATTGTTTTTTACGGCACCAAAATTCCGATTGGGATTACTTATTTTTGTATTAATGCGGTTTTGTTGCTGTTTTCCATTAAAATACTCGGGTTTAAGTTCAGCTTCAGGACAATTTTCAACGTAATCATTCTCAGTGTCCTCTTGTCGCTCCTGCATCGCATTTTCAAGGAGCCGCTTGTCAAAGGCGAGCCGTTTATGGATTGCATACTGGGCGGCATGTTGTGTGGAGCGGGAATGGGACTGATTTTTAATTTCAATGGAAGCACGGGAGGAACAGATATTATTGCACTCATCATCAATAAATATCGAAATATTTCCATCGGAAAAGGACTGTTAATCTGCGACGTGATTATTATTTGTTCTTCGTATATTATTTTCCAAAGCATTGAAAAAATCGTTTACGGATTGGTGGTGGAGGGAATAATGTCCTATACGGTTGATGTGGTGGTGAGATTGAGCAATGAACGGCAATCGGTGCAGTTTTTTATTTTTTCCGATAAATACGATGAGATTGCCGACACAATTATCCAACAGGCGCACCGCGGTTGCACCGTTTTGGACGGCATAGGATGGTATTCCCACAAACCGGTGAAAGTCATTATGGCAATGGTTAAAAAGAACGAATCGGTAACTATTTTCCGCATCGTGAAAAACATTGACCCTCGCGCATTTATTTCTCAAAGTTCCGTAATCGGCATTTATGGCGAAGGATTCCAAGCCATAAAATAATTCTAATGCTTATCCGCAAAACTGCTCCCCAAGTCTTTAACCCCCCCGCTTTCGTCATTGTTTCGCCGCTTCGCGGTGAAGCAATCCATTTCTCTTTCTTTGTTTCGGGCTTCGCCCTTATAATAAGGAAAAGAACCCCTTTCCTCTATTTCCTAACATCTCTTACAGTAGTATCCTGCTATTTAGGATAGAGGCATCCTGTCATTCAGGAGCTACCGTTCCTAATATCTCTTATCTCTGGTTAAGAGCATCTCTTACAGTAATATAAGAATATCCCTCCTTAAAACAAGAAAGGCGACAGATTTACATCTATCGCCTTTGCTTTCTTTCTCCGGATTGCTTCGCTTCGCTCGCAATGTGACGTGTGGGGGGTAAAGCCTTTGCGGGCGCTTTTGCGGATAAGCACATAATTTTTCAATACAAAATCCGTTATTATAGTTGAGATGGATAAAAAATTAGTTTTCGCAAGTAATAACGAGCACAAGTTGGAAGAAATGCGGTCAATACTTGGCGTTTCATATTTCATCGTTTCGCTCCGTGAAATCGGATGTTTTGAAGATATACCCGAAACTGCCGACACGCTGGCAGGCAACGCTTTATTGAAAGCGCGGCACATTAAAATGTATTATAATTACGACTGTTTTGCTGATGATACCGGCTTGGAAGTGAAAGCCCTGAATAATGCTCCGGGAGTTTATTCTGCGCGTTATGCCGGCGAATTGAAGGATTCGGAAGCCAATATGCGAAAAATACTCAAAGAATTGGAAAACCTGCCCGACCGCACAGCGCGTTTCCGGACGATTATTGCTTTGATTCTCGGAGGAAAGGAATATCTTTTTGAAGGCGTAGTCGAGGGGGAAATCACCAAAGAAGCAAGAGGAAACGCCGGTTTTGGCTATGACCCGATTTTTGTTCCCCACGGATATAACGAAACTTTTGCGGAAATGAGAGCAGACGTGAAAAATAAAATCAGCCACCGCGCAAAAGCAGTAGAAAAACTGAAAGCGTTTTTAATATAATGTATTAGCGGCAACTAAAAATAAAAATACAGGATGAAAATAAAAATTTTTGCTGTTTTGTTGATAAGCCTGTTTCAGGCAAATATTCACGCAGAAGTAGGCAAATGGAAATATTACAGGGCTTACTGGGATGCGTCTGTA
>JAIRKG010000080.1 GCA_031260235.1 Dysgonamonadaceae bacterium
CGTTTCGACAGTCCCAATTTTCTTCCGGCTTCGCGAAATAAGAGAACCAACCTCTGGGCAAGTATTGCCTATAACGTTTTTAAAGTGGGATCTTACGGTCGAAGCATTTATTTTATCCGGCGGCAAATCAGGAAATTCGACGTTGATAGAGTTGTTAATTTTTATGATTTGATGGCAGGATTGACCTACCTGTTTTTCCCTCCGAAAATCCCCTATCTGTGCATTGCACATCAATATATATTCCTGCATCCCGAATACAGATTTCCCGACACGAGCGAAGTCGAACTGCGAATGTTGAAGTTTTTTACGCGGGTTACCTGCGTCCGTGCATTGAAACTGTTGGCTTTATCGGCGAAAGAGATGAAAAACATTCCCGAACGCCGGATTTTTATAGTGCCGCCCCTGTTGCGAAAAGATGTTCTGGAAGCGCAGGCAAGCGATGGAAATTATTTGCACGGATATATGTTAAACGACACTTATGCCGATAAAATCATCCGTTTCCAGCAGGAACACCCCGATGTTTACCTGCATTTTTTCTGGGACAGGAAACAGGTTGCGGACGAAACGATCATCAACGACCACCTGTCTTTCCACAAATTAAACGATAAACTGTTCATCGAATACATGTCCGGATGCAAGGCTTATGCCACAACGGCGGGATTTGAATCGGTATGCGAAGCCATGTATCTTGGAAAACCCGTTTTGGTCGTGCCTGCGCATATTGAGCAGGCGTGCAATGCCTATGAAACTTCGCAACTTAACGCAGGAATTATCGCCGATGATTTCGATTTGGAAAAACTGCTTGAATATATTCCCCGCTATCAACGGAGAACGGAATTTGGCGATTGGGTTCGGCGGGCGGAGAGATGTATTATGGAATTGTTTGACGAACAAACTTCTGTCACTTCACCACCTTCAAAACCCCATTGCTCCCATTGAATTTAAGAATATAAGCTCCTTTTGCCCAATTCGCCGCGGGTAAAGTCTGTCGCCCGCCGGCATTTAATTTATATTCGCAGATTAGTTGTCCGGCTACGTTGTAAACGGAAACGGAGATTGCCGCCGGCGGGTAGGTCAGCAGGAAGTCGTTGCCCTTGGCGAATGCGCCGGCAGATTCTGCGGATTGCGGGGTGAAAATGCCGGTAAAGCCGGTGGCGCGTTGCTCTGCATAGATTGAGGTGGAAATCCCGTCTAAAGTAATCGTTACTTTTCCTGAACGGACAGACAGGCTATCGGGAAGCGGTTCGCCGGAAATATTAACAAACAGGATGTTATAATCATTGTAATATGTTTCATCAAAACCATTAAATATCAACCAGTCATCCGACAATTCCACATCCAAATTGTCGGCAGGCTGGGACGAATAGATTATGCTTCCATAAACATAATTTCCTTTTTCCGTATCATAAAATGCGGCATATCCGCCAAGATCTTCTACAACAAGCGAATCTTGACCGTATTCTACCGACAGGCAATGAAATGTGGCGTTTAACAGAACAAATGCGTCACATAGACGTTCCCCATATTCGTCTTGATACGAAACAAGGGTATTTCCATGAACGCCGAAGGTCGAACCGTCCACACCCAACTCTGCATTCACGGAAAAAGGCACAACAAAGTTATATAAATCGTCATAACCACTAATTTCCACAGCAAATGCCTTATCCAACAACAAAGTTTCTTCAACGGGCATTCCAATATCATCTACTCTTCCGTCGAAGCTAAAATGCAAAAAACCTGCATCTGAATACTGCTCGTCCGGAATAATATCATCTCTCGTAATTGTCGTTGTTACCACTGTATCTCCCCACTGCCATTCATCCGTCAAGTAGATAATGTTCAGCGTAAGCGTTTTCCCTTCAGGAATGGCATTGATTGTTGCCGTTCCATCTTTCGTTATAAAAGGCACATCTATATCTTTTACATAAAGGGGCGCTAATGGTTTTTCAAAAACAGTAAGAAATCCTGTTTGATCTATACCGTTATATCTCTCTGCACTCGTACCGAAAGCGGATACACCTTCAGACATAAAATAAAAGAAACCTCCTACCCAACGGTCCGCATTTGTCATCGGAAGTGTCCCGTCAATCAAAGTAGCCAGAAACTGACGATCTATAAGACTTCCGTCAAGATAAGAATAAAATCCATAAGCATAAGATGCTGAATCGTCGCCTAATCTTCCGGTCAATTCCGGCACATAGTATAGCCCATTCGGTGAACCTGAAAATAGATAATCTTGGTTAACCACATTTGCCGAAAGATCAACACTTCCGTTATTCATTGTCCATTCGTATAGTATGCCGCTTGCTTTTGAATATGGCTCAAACGGCGTTTCTCGCTGAGCCGGAGCGATTATTACCGGAACAAAATCCAATCCGGACAATAGATAAGTTCCTGCCGGACGCCGATAAAAAACGATTTCCGATTCCTCTGCGGTAGCAGTGGCAATAGCCCGCAATGCCCTGTTGGGGGCGCTCAATGTATGCACGCTTCGTTGCGCATTTGCTCTTACGCTGTCTAACGTCAAACTGTTTTGCAATTGAATTTTTTTGCTCGAATCAGGCAGGGATATACCTTGTATTTTAAGAGAATTAGTTCGAGCGGGAGGTATAAATATATTTTTTTCTTGCGACCAAACCGTCAAGCAAAAAACAAACATCACCATCGAAAGATAAGTCTTTTTCATAACTTTTTTACTATAAATTAATTTTTATAATCGTTGTTTCAGGACAAACCAAAGGCTGGTATCCGCTGTATTTTCCAATGTCAATACGGATGGATTCAACGTGGAATTGACGCTGTCTATTTTAAACGTCGCATCTAACGCTTGCAGTAATTCCGAAAAGCCGCTTAACCTGCGAAGAACATCGCCGCCGGTGTCAGATGTACCTTTATACGCAAATTCAATTCCATCTTCTGTTGGTTTTACCGAATAATAAAACCGTCCGATTGCCGTAACGCCGGTTGCTGTTGATTTTACTTGAACAGCTAACGCAACCGAATCCGACAAGTCTCTAAAATCTAATTGAACTAATGTTCTGTTCACAGCGTTAAGCCCTGCATACACCGAATCAATTATCCCGCGCAGTCCTGCGCTTGTCGTATCAATCGCCCACTTTTTGGTTTGAAGCGTTGCAACAAAAAACTCCTGCGGAAGCGGTAACTCTATTTTAGCGATTGCATTTTCGTCTGCCCAAAGGCTGTTTCCATCATCGCTCAATCGGAATTTTTGAACAGATACGCCATTCGTTTCAAACGGTTGCGCAAAACGAATCCCTTCGTCGGTTACGATAAACGGTATTTCCACCGGATAGTCGCTCGCCGTCTCGATATTGAAAATATGAGAATGTCCTCCGGTCAGCATAACCCGCGAGCCGTTGACGGTCAGGTGCAGATACGGAATATTTACGTTGAAAAGGGCGTTCACCTTGTTAACATCCGCGAAATAACTTCTCCATTCTTTCTTTTCCGGAAAACGATACAACCTGATATTTGTTCCCCGTTTCTTGCCTTTCAGCGTAAACTCCGTTTCCGAAGCATTCATGATTATAAATTCATAATCGCCTGCCAAACCTATGCCCAAGCCCTGTCCGTATCCGCTGTTCGGGTCGGAAAACACGTGCAGTGCGGCGTTGTATGTATCGAATGTCAGCACGGGACCGGAATCGTCAATCATATTCCATGTTCCTGTTGATATGTCATACATCGGTGTAACTTCATTTTTTGCTGCAATGGAAGCTATTCCGCTTGAATCGAACCGAATGAGTAAAACGAAGCCCGGACTGCCGTTTGTTGGGAAATATTCCATCACCCAGCCATTATCGGCAGAAGAGAGAAGTTTTCTGTCGTTTGCAATCGCGCGATTCAAGCGCAATGCAGCTGATTCTTCAAACAGGCTTTCTTCTGTTCTTACGCATGAGGATAGAATCAATATCAATCCCGAAAGTAAAACATATAGATAACGGTTCTTTTTCATAACTGCTCGTTTTTATATTCATCAATCTTTTTATACCCTTCAATAAGCGCAGAATCAATTTGCAGTTGCCGTTTTGTCACATTCCTGCGCAGTGAATCCAGATCCAAATCCCACGATTCTTTCAACCATTTGCGACACATATCTATTTTCGCTTCAATGATTTCCTGTCCGTCCAGTGGGTCGTCAACCACCTGACCGTCTCTATTGACGCCGGATTGCGAAGCCATACGTAACCGGTCGGTCCACCATACAGAGTCCTTCACAATATAATTGGCAATGATTTCCACAAAGTCTTCGCGTGGCTGGCTGCTTCCATAAGGCGAGGCAAAGCCCAGCGAAGCAGCTTCGGAATCGGTTCGTTCCTGCCAGTAACTCGGATCGTAATAGCCTGCCGAAAACGTTTCAAATTCTTTGGGATATGTTTTTTTCTGGTGCAGGATATGTGCAAATTCGTGGTGCATGGTCTCGAAATAATATTCATTCAATAGATCAATATTTTTCGGATTTAATTCATTGCAGTTATAAAGCGTAATTTTGATTCCCGCTTCAGCCGTTCCCAGTACCATTGTTTGCAAAGCAGGCTTATATGCGGCAGACCCGATTAAATGAATGATACGCGGTCCATGCTGTTTCAAAAAATCGGGACCCGCTACATCGTTGTATGCCTCAAACCACAGGTGTTTGACAAGTATTGCCATTTCGAGGGAGTTTTCCAATTTTGCCGGCACCAGATTATAATCCATATCCGAACCTTTGTCCTGCATTCTGTAACGAAAATCAAGGTTATAAGGCTTCAAATAGTTTTCTTCCAGCCAGCGATCGAAAGGATAAAGTTCAGACGCAGGGTCTAACTCAGGCTCGTCCACAAATATGGAATCGGTGAAAGAATCTTCAAACCGGACGCAGGCTGAAAATAGCGCCGCCGTCCATATAAGTAACCATATCTTACTGTTTTTTCTCATAAGTGAATATTCATAATTAGTTAGTTTATATTCTTTTTTCAGCGTTTCCAATATGACGGATGTCAAAACGCCTGTTTGATTTCCTTTTTCTCTTCATTCGTTATTCCCTTTTGCGGATTAGGCGTTAATCCTGCGCCGATAACGTCTTGCGGAATTTGAATAGCCCGCCTGTCGTTGTCGTAAGTCAATGTAATTTCTCTTCGCGCCTTGCCTGTAATATGCGTAATTTCAATACCGTAGCGTTTCAAATCAAACCAGCGGTGTCCTTCCAAAAGCCTTTCCAGACGGCGGAAATGCAGAACGCAATCGATGAACGGTTTTTGTGTTGACGTAACAACGAAACTTGGACTCAACTCGGTTGTATGAAATTGAAATACATAATCCGTATTGCCTGCCTTGTAAAAACCGGTTATTGCATCTTGGGTCAATTCTCGCTGTCCTTTGTGGCTGGCGTTCCAATATTGCAAATCGGCGACAGCGTCTGTTGTTTTGCCCTGCAAGATTTTTGCTTCGGCGCGGTTCAGCAAAACGTCGTCGGTTGTAAATTCCGTGCGCACAATATGTGCGTAACCAATACCGGCTACCTTATCCGTATATTCAAACGATTCTTCAATTTTTGCAGGGAAATATCCATAGTTTTGATCCCATGTCCAAATCCAGCTAAGCAACCACGACGGTCGCGTCCACACAGGTCCGGCGCCAGTGATTCCATTAAATGCCGTACCGTTCCATCCATATCTGCGATTCTGAAATCGTCTCAGATATTGCGAATAAGTTGGAATAACCAACAAATTAGCCGGCGCTAATGCGTTGATATAAGCCGCGTGTTGTGTTTCCGAATTGATGGGAATAGTACTCCAGTCTCTTAATAAAGAAGTGGGATTCCCTGTTCCTAAAACGGCGTTTGCATGTTCTATCACTTTGGCGTAATTTCTTTTATATAAATAGAACTGCGAAGCAAAAGCATGGGCGGCTTTCCGGTTAAAATGATATTTCGGAATGGCGTATATTCCATCGTCAATCAACGGAATCCCCGCCTCAATATCTTTGGCAATCAAATTATAAACTTCCGCCACAGAGTTGCGGTCATATTTTACCGTCACCGTTTCTATGGATTTCGTTATATAAGGGATGCCCAAATCGGCGGCGCTTTTGGTGGGATCTTTATAGGTTTTCGCAAAAATATTCACCAGCATGAAATGCGAATAAGCCCGAATCAATAATGCCTCGCCTTTTTGAGGATCCAAATTATCTGTCGAACCTTCCCGTTTCAATTGTTCGATTGCTTCCAGCGCATGATTGGCGGATGCAATGGATTGATAATATGCCGACCACAAAAGATAGGGAGAATCATCATCTGTATTGCTTGTAATATTCGTCCATTCAAAAATTTCCGTGTCCATTCGGTCATATGCAATTGCCGCAAGGGTAGGGGAGGTTGCATTGTCGATAATATTATCAGCGCTCAATTCGGCAACAAGAGCGTAGTTGGCAACAGGATATGCCGTAATCAGCAATTCGGTGATTTTATTCGGCGTGTCCAATTGCGTCCGGTTGTCAGGCAATTCGTCCAGAAAATCGTTGCACGAGAACACAAACAACAATAAACAATTGAGAATTAATGGCGGTTTCATATTTTTTGTTTTCATATCTTTATTTATCATATTCCTAACCTGACGGTAAACGTAAATTGTTTCGACATTGGCGTAGCCACGCCTCCGCTGTTAAAAAATTCCGGATCCTGTCCGTTCAGTTTTTTATCCGCATAAATCAAAAACAGATTGGTAGCCTGCAATTTGAGAGAAGCGTTGTTGAGCCTGACCGCCTTCGTCCATTTTTTAGGCAAATCATAGTTCAGCGAAATTTCTTTTAAGCGGACGAAATCTCCTTTTGCCGTGCGAACCGTAGAATAATTGTATGCGTTGTATGCAATATCAATATATCCGGTCGTTCTTTGAGCTTGACTTTTACTTGCAATGACCGGAATATTGGTAATATTTTCGTCCCCCGGTAATACCCAGCGGTTCTTAAATTCGCGAGGCATAGCGTCCAAGTCCGAATATGAACTGTAAAACGCTTTATCCAAGCGTATTTTATTCCCGAAAGAATAGGTAACGAACACATTCAACCGAAAACCTTTCCACGACCAATCGTTGCTCAAAGAACCCAAAACAGTAGGCTCCGTAGGTCCTTCATATACCAAAAAATCCAACTTTTCATTCTCCTGAAAATTAATATCCGAAATGGTTTCTTCGCCGTTTTCATTGATAAAAACGGGAAGCCCTTCCTCATTCAATCCTACAAAAGGAATGGAAAACAATGCGCGAACCGGATAGCCTTCCCGCGCAAATCCATTGCCCGTAACGAGGTCAATCGTTCGTGTTTTTGAATTTAACCGGGTAACTCTATTGCTTTGATTGGTAAATATAAAACTTGTATTCCATGCAAAATCCGGCGTAACAATATTGCGGGTCGATAAACTCAATTCTATGCCGTTTGCTTCCAGTGAGGCAACGTTTGCCCATTTGGAGATGGGGTCGCTTCCGCCGCCAACGCCAATGGTATATAGTTGACCAATCAGGTCATAATTATTGCGGCGGTAATAGTCCGCTGCAATCGAAATGCGGTCGTTCAGGAAACCCAAGTCAACGCCAATGTTGAGTTCATGCTTTTTTTCATAAGTGAGGTCTTTGTTTGCTATTTCCACAAGTTCCAATCCCGATTCCATTACGGACGAAGCGGGTCGCCAGGGCGTTGTCGCTATGAAAACGGGAAGCGCATTGGTTACGGAAGTTGGACCCGCGTCTGCCGTTAAAGAATAAGAACCTTTAATCATTGCATGGGAAAGCGCGTCTTCGTCAAACCAGTTTTCTTCGTGCACATTCCATGCTCCCGCTACATTCCACGTGGGCAGCCAGCGCGATTTCCGCGAGCGACCCAACTTGTTGGTCCCTTCATAACGACCGGTCCCGTTGATAACATATTTTCCTTTGTAGGAATAAGTTCCGATTGCGAAGAAAGCAACATTCTTTTTCAGGGTAGAAACATGTGTATAATATTCGGTATTTTCTTCTTTCCCCTGCTTAAATACTTTTTCGTTATAAAAAGGATTTCCACCCTTGTCATATTCAAATCCCCAGCCTCTGAACCATGTTCTTGCGCGGTCGGTGGAATTAACTTCCATACCTCCGTATAAATTAACCAAATGAGTAGCATTAAACTCGTTGACATAAGAAGTTGAAGCGCGAAAGTCGAGGCTTTTCATTGTGTTGCCGGTATAATTATAAATACCCCCCTTGGGAAGAATGGTTTCTTTCAGTGCACCGGGGTCGTCGGGATCTCTGTATAAATAGGGATTGTTTTCGCGAATAACATCGTCTTCTCCGCTTTCGCTTTCTTTCACGCCGGCACGATATGCCAGCGCCATATTGGAATGGTCTTTAATGTGATGTTCCTGCGAGGAAGACTGATAGCGCAAGGCGCCCAATACGTCCGCATCCCAGCCTTTCAGTATTTTCCAGTTCAATTCGCCCTGAAATTTCACTTCGGTTACGGCTAAATCAATATAATTGTTTTCCAATTCGTGAAAAATATTAAAAGGGGCATAATTTCTTTTGTAAAACTCATTTGCATCCAGCGTGCGCGAAGTATTCAACGCATAAGAATACGGATTAATATCAAAACCCCTGTTCACTGCGCCCGAAACCACGTCAATTTCCTGACTTAACGCGCCCGGCGCTTTTTGGTCGCGGCGGGAGCCGCTGCCCTGTATCTTTAATTCCAATGCCGGTGAAATTTTATAGGAGGTATTGGCATTGACCGTATAACGTTCCACCGAACTTGCGTTTGTCCAGCCCGGATCGTTCATTACCGAAAGAGAAATATAATAAGACGACTTATCCGTACCGGAAGTAAGGCTTACGGCATGGTTTTGAACAACGCCGGTTGAAAAAAGTTCGTCAAACCAGTCGGTATTTCTAAATTCCGCCTCGCGCAGGAAAGCATTCTTTATATTGGTTTTCTGAACAAGAGCATATTCGTCATCTCCCTGATAAGTATTGATCAATTCATACATTTTTCCATAAACGCCCGACTTGGAAGATTGCGTGATGTTTTGAAATTCCAACCAGCCTTTGGCTTCCAGTTCTTTGTAAATACCCATTTGTTCCTGCGAATTCATAATGTTGAAATCACTGTAACGGGGTTTCAAACGAGTTGTAAATTCGCCGGTATAGGACAGGCGGCTTACTCCGCTCTGACCTTTTTTGGTAGTAACCACAATCACTCCCCCCATTGCCCGCGCCCCGTAAATAGAAGTAGCCGAGCCGTCTTTCAGGATTTGGATGCTTTCAATATCGTCTGCGTTGATTCCGGCGATAGCCGAAGAAATCAAAGTTTCGGCATTACCGGAAGACAAATCGTCGCTCGAAATATCAATGGCGTCTTCCATAACCACGCCGTCCACCACCCACAGGGGTTTGGAATTGCCATAGATAGACGTTGACCCGCGAACGCGGATTTTGGGAGCTGCGCCGAAAGTTCCCGACACGTTTTGAACGGAAACGCCGGCGGCGCGTCCTTCCAGCGAACGCGATATATCGGCTACGCCGTCTAATTTGGCTTTGGAAGCGTCAATCTTGGTGGTTGCGCCGGTAAACAAACGCTTGTCCGTTTTGGTCATACCCATAACAACCACTTCGCCCAACAGTTGCGCGTCGGGTTGCAGCACGACTGTCAGCTGTTCTTTCACCGGAATTTCAACGGTTTTCATGCCCACATAAGTAACTGTCAGCATTTTCGCGTCTGCCGGCACGTTCAGACTAAAATTGCCCTCCACATCAGTAACCGTGCCGACAGACACATTCCCTTTTACGACAACAGACGCACCGATAACCGGCTCTTTGTCTTCCGCAGAAATGATTACGCCGCTCGCCTTTATATTTTCAGAAAAAACATTTGTCGAAACACAAAAGAACAGTAAAATGATACACAACCGATATTTCATGCTAAATTTATATTAAGAACAATAAAAATTAATCTCGCGGGGGAAGTCTCCCCCCGCTTCAGCCGCCGTACACGTCATTGCAATTCCTGGATTGCTTCGGCTTTGCCTCGCAATGACGTGTTTCCCTTCCTGGATTGCTTCGGCTTCGCCTCGCAATGACGACTACGGCTTTGCGACCCCACCACGTCATTGCGAGCGAAGCGAAGCAATCCAGAAAAAATCCCGGAAACGTCGCATCACGCAAAACCCTCCGGACACAAAGAGAATTTTACTTTTTATAGAAAACATTCTCCTCCTGTTAGCACTAATACCCGAATGCTCGGATATGCTTGCACACTTTTCATGACGATTTTTGATTTTTGTATAGATAGCTGTCGTTTTATCCTCGCTCCTAAAATTAATTATAATAATTTTATTCTCAACTGTTTTTATTTTAATACAAGGAGCGGACGCTGAATTAAGAAATAATTTAACAGTCTCTGTTTCGCCAATTAAAAAATAGCCTTTATATACAGTTCCCAATGCAAA
>JAIRKG010000094.1 GCA_031260235.1 Dysgonamonadaceae bacterium
CAATGCCCATTTTGATGCTTTGTGGAACTTGGCAAACTATTGGGGAGCTTATTCGCCCGACAAAGTTGTCAGTTTTGGACCCTATGCCGGTTTCGGATTTGCTCATTTTGTAAAGAACAAAAATTCGCGTCCCTACCACGATTCTAAGGGGCACGATTCTAATGTGCCGGATGGGAGTGATACTCATTCCAATGGACTATCTATTAATGCAGGTTTGAATCTTGGTTTTAACTTGAGCAAGCGTGTTAATTTGAATTTGGATTTTGGCGCGGAAATCTTTCCGGATTATTTCGACGTTGATCTCGCAAGTACACATCTAAAAAATGATGTGGTTATGGGTATTTCCGGTGGCATAACTTTCAAATTAGGAAAAGTCGGGTTTGAAAAAGTAGAACTGAAAGATGATGCTTTGCTTAACGAATTGAACGGAAAAATCAATGCTCTTCGTGCAGAAAACGCAGAGTTGTCAAAACGTCCCGATTCTTGTCCCGAATGTCCGAAAGCGCCGGTGGTTCAAATTCAAACACCGGAGGGTCAGACCCAAGCGCCGGTGGTTCAAACCCCGAACATCAATTATGTACCGAATGTGGTATTATTCCGTTTGAATAGCTACGAGATTGATGCCAATCAACAAATCAGTGTTTACAACACGGCTAAATTTATGGAGAATACGGGGAAAAGTATTAAAGTAGTTGGTTATGCTGATAGGGCTACCGGTACGAGCAGTTATAACATGGAACTTTCCAAAAAACGCGCACGGGCAGTTGCGAAAGAACTTATCACAAAGTATAACATTCCTTCCGAAAAAATTATTGTCGAATGGAAAGATTCTAATAAACAACCGTACCCGCAAAACAATTGGAACAGAGTTGTAATCATGAGCGTTCCGAACTAAAAACAAGTTAAAACTATAAGAAACAGACAAAAGCGTCCTCAAGAGGGCGCTTTTTTGTTTCTTTCCTGTATAAAGGTTAAATTTGTATCTTCAAAGCAAAATATGTATGCTCAAAGACAAAAGAGGATATGGTTTTTTAATAAAATGGCTGGTAATTTTCGGTGATTTAATTGTATTAAACACCCTTTTTTTTGCAGTCTGTAAGTGGACGGGAATTTATCCGGCGGATGATTTCAATACAAAACTGAGGTTTATTGTTTTACTGTTGAATTTCAGTTACTTGTTTTCCGTTTATTTTATACCGGTCAATATATACCGGCCGGTGATGTTTACGGATAAAGTTGCGCAACGGGCTTTGTCTTTGATAGCCACGCATTTGATAATTTTTATTATCAGCCTGTTTTTCCTGAAAACGGAAATGGACGCTTTGCCGCGTTTTATGATTTATTATTACCTTCTGCTCTTTGTTGTGTTTACCGTGTGGCGGGTAATTGCAAGGGAAGCCCTGAAACTGTATCGTAAAACCGGACGCAATTACAAGCGAGTCGTCATCGTGGGCGCCGGCAAAACCGGCATGAACCTGTATTCCGAACTGAAAAAAGAAGTAACATACGGCTACCATATTTATGGTTTTTTTGACGATAATTTCCTGTTGAAAAATACCTTGCCGAATTATCTCGGAATGACTTATGAAGTGGAAAATTACGCGCTAAACAACAGGATTGACGAGATTTACTGCACCCTCCCCAGTTCAAAAGACGAAATAATTCTCCGAATATTTAATTTTTCGGAAAAAAACATGATTCGCTTTTACATTGCACCTGAATTTTCACACTATTTGAAGAAACACCTATACCTCGAAAGTATCGGGTCGGCGCTTGTTATGGCCGTTCGTCCCGAACCGCTCCAGTTTTGGCATAATCAAATCATTAAACGGGCTTTCGATATTGTTTTCTCTGTGTTTTTTCTGATTGTATTTTTTCCTGTTTTATATGTTATTTTTGGTATTCTCATTAAGTTTTCTTCTCAGGGTTCTGTTATTTTCAAACAGGTGCGTACGGGTATTTACGGCAAGAAATTTGATTGCTATAAATTTCGTTCCATGAAGGTGAATGAAGATGCCGACGAAAAACAAGCGGAAATGGGCGACCCGCGGATTACTAAATTGGGACTGTTTTTGCGCCGTTCCAACCTGGACGAGACGCCGCAATTTTTCAATGTTTTGAAAGGAGACATGAGCGTTATCGGACCGCGCCCGCACATGCTGAAACATACGGAATTGTATTCTACGCTGATTGACAAATACATGGTGCGCCATCGGGTGAAACCCGGAATCAGCGGCTGGGCGCAGGTAAACGGCTTTAGGGGCGAAACCCGGACAACCAAACAGATGGAAGACCGCGTGAAATATGATGTGTGGTATCTCGAAAACTGGACTTTCCTGCTGGATTTGAAAATCCTGTTTGTTACGGTTTGGAACATGTTTAAGGGCGAAAAAAATGCCTACTGATGTTTGAAGTTATTACACTGGAAAATCATGCACGATGGAACGCTGTTGTCCGGTCGATGAACGGTTTCGATTTTTATCACCTGGCCGAATACCACCGGCTGGATACTTCGGGCATTCCGCTTCTGCTGCATTGCTCCGACGGAACGGCCGGCTTTGCACTTCCCTTTATTTTACGCCCTATTGACGGTACTGACTGCAATGATATTACCTCGGTTTACGGCTATTCGGGTCCTTTGGCCGATACCGCCTGCCCGGACGGGAAATCGCTTGCCGCTTTTCATAAGGACATGCTCCGCTTTTTTGATGAAAATTCGGTTGTATCCGTTTTTTTTCGCTTGCATCCGCTGTTGCCGGTTCAGGAAAAAATGCTGGAAGGGACAGGCAACACGCTTGATACGGGAGTTACGATTGCCATTGACTTAAAACTTCCTGAAAGTGAACAGAAAAAACAATATTCCCACTCTCTGAAAAATACCCTCAACCGTTTGCAAAACAAAAAACCGGAGGTAACCAAAGCCGTAACCAAAGCCGAAATAGAGGCTTTTGCCGACATATACACCGAAACGATGACGCGCGTTCACGCCTCGCAAATTTATTTTTTTGACAAAACTTATTTCAGCCGTTTTCTCGAAACCTTGCCTTCGGCTTTGTATGTAGCTTATTATGAAGATAAAATGATTGGCGGTTCGCTTTTCACGGATTGCAACGGAATTATCCAGCCGCATTTGAGCGCTACGCGTAGCGACTGTCTGCATTTAAGTCCGCTGAAGTACGTTTGGGATCAAATCAGGCTTTACGGGGTAGAAAAAAAAAGGAACTATATGCATTTGGGCGGTGGCTTGGGGGGTAACCGTGATACTTTGTTTGCATTTAAAGCACAGTTTTCGCACCTGCATTTGCTGTTCAAAACATGGCGTTACGTTCATAACAGGGAAATTTACGACCAGCTTGTTCGTGACAAATACGGATACGATTTGCCGGCATCTTCTTTTTTCCCTCTGTATCGGCTGTAAGGTGCATGTCTAAATCTTTTTTTTCAGTACCTTTGCTACATGAAAGAAACATTCCCCCGCATCGTTTTCATGGGAACCCCCGACTTCGCCGTCGAGAGTTTGAGCGCCTTAATAGAAGGCGGTTATAACGTAGTCGGCGTGATCACAATGCCCGACAAACCGGTTGGGAAACATCAAAGCGTGCTGCAAGCCAGCCCTGTGAAGGAATATGCTTTGTCGCAAAACCTTCCGTTGCTTCAGCCCGAAAAACTGAAAGCTCCCGATTTCCTGAAAGAATTGCAAACATGGAACGCCGACTTGCAGATTGTGGTCGCTTTCAGGATGTTGCCCGAAGTTGTTTGGAACATGCCGCCTTTGGGAACGGTCAATCTTCATGCTTCCCTGCTGCCGCAATACCGCGGCGCCGCCCCCATCAACCACGCTATCATCAACGGGGAGACGGAAACAGGCGTTACTACGTTTTTCCTCACGCACGAAATTGATACCGGAAAAATCATTTTTCAGGAACGGATTCCTATCAAAGATACGGACAACGCGGGGATTATCCACGACCAATTGATGCGGACAGGCGCGAACTTAGTCCTCAAAACCGTCGACGCAATCATGAATAAGGAAGCGCATACCACCGAACAAAAAGCGCTTGTCCCCGGCAACGAACCGCTGAAACCGGCGCCAAAGATTTTCAGGGAAACCTGCCTGATCGATTGGCGCAAAACTACCAAAGAAGTCTATGATTTTATCAGGGGACTGTCGCCGTCTCCCGCCGCCCGGACGGAATTAAAAACAAACCGCAACGAAACGCTCGCGTTAAAAATTTTTGAATCTGAGAAAATTCCGGTACGGCACAGTTTAATGCCCGGAAGCGTCGCAACCGATGGAAAAACGCAGTTGGACGTTGCAACTTCCGATGGTTTTATCCGTATAAAAATGCTTCAGCAGGCGGGGAAGAAGCGGATGTCGGCGGAGGATTTTTTGCGGGGGAACGGGCGTAATATATAACACGGATTAAAAATCTTTTTCTATCTTTGTCCCCGAAAGAATCCTATCAACAATGGGCAGCAACAAACAACCGGCATTAGACAAACGCTACCTCCGAATGGCGGCAATATGGGCAGAAAATTCATACTGCCGGCGGCGGCGTGTAGGCGCATTAATCGTTAAAGACAAGATGATTATTTCAGACGGTTACAACGGCACGCCTTCGGGTTTTGAAAATATTTGCGAAGACGAAAACGGGACGACCAAGCCGTATGTTCTTCACGCCGAAGCCAACGCCATTACCAAAATTGCCGGCTCCAACAACAACAGCAAAGACTCGACACTTTATGTTACGGCTTCTCCATGCATCGAATGTGCCAAATTAATCATTCAGGCAGGGATCAAACGGGTGGTATATTCCGAAAAATACCGCCTCACAGACGGAATTGAGTTGCTCGAAAAGGCAAATATTGAGGTTTTGTATATCGGCGAAGAAGAATTATGTCATGAATAAGACTCAAACAACAAAAATTTCCCGGCAGGCAATCGTTTTCATTTTCATTGCTTTAATTGCCGGCGTCTTTGTCGGCAATTTTCTTTCCGGTCTGTCAATCATCCCGAATCATAAGAATAAAATAGACGTTATCCTTAATTTTATTGACAGGGAATATGTCGATGATGTGGATATGAAAAGCCTGACGGAAAATGT
>JAIRKG010000149.1 GCA_031260235.1 Dysgonamonadaceae bacterium
TACAGGTCTGACGCTTTGTACAGTATTGAAAGCACGTGGATGCCGATCGAAAATGAAGAAGACCTTACAGCTCCGGCAGGAGCAGTTGCTGCATCTATAACTTTTAGGGTTAGCCATAAAATCGGTGTTTACATTGACGATGTGCAGTTCGTTAAGACAAGCAACGTTATTACCGGCCTTTCAGCCGTAAAAGCGCAGTTGTTGTTCGTTCGTTCTGAAAACGGCAATTTGGTTGTGAGCGGCGCTCCGGCAGGCAGCCGGATAGACGTTTATAACGTTGTCGGCAGCCGCCTGCAAAGCGTCCTTGCCGAAAAAAGCGAAACAGTTCTTTCGGGTTTGCCGAAAGGGCAGGTTTTGATTGTTCGCAGCGGGAATGAAGCGGCGAAAGTGGCGCTTTAATAGACAGAACAAACACGATTAAACTTCATAATCATAACTGAGTCCGGGGGTTTCGCGAGATGCGCCGCCTCCGGTAATTTGGCTAAGGCGGGTGTCGCAGTGATGCGCTGCCCGCCTTTTTTGTGTGGCTTGCTGCGGCGTTGCGAGCCAGCCCGTCATTGCGTCCCACCTCGTCATTGCGAACTGCGCAGCAGTGAAGCAATCCAGCTGCAGCCGTCATTGCGAGGGCACAAGCCCGAAGCAATCCAGGAAAGAAAAGAAATGGATTGCCGCGCTTCGCTCGCAATGACGGGGCGGGGTTTTTCTCTGGATTGCCGCGCCGCTATTGCGGCTCGCAATGACGGGTGGGGCAGTGAGGAGGGGGCGGGGCGTTGCGGGGTATAATTCAAAACAATATTGTATCTTTGCAGGACTGAAATTTTAGATATAAAGATATGGAACAAGTTATAACAGTAGAATACCCCGGTTATCTGGCAGATTCTATGAGGCTGAACCCAGATAATTTTGAGAAGGAAATAAAGATTTCCGCATTAGTAAAATTAGTTGAGTTAGGTAAAATTTCATCCGGAACGGCCGCCAAAGTTCTTCAAATTCCCCGGATTGAATTTCTGGAACTTTTGGCTCGATACAGTATCGGCTTTTTAGCGAGCACGGATTTAACGGAGGATATGAGGAATGCTTAAAGTTGTTTCCGATACGACGCCTCTTGTTTCACTCTTGAAAATCGGTAAATTAGAAATATTCAGGGCTTTGTACGGTAAAATTCTTATCCTGCAGACTTAATTTTTTGTATAAATTATTTTATTACCTTTGCCGTTGATAAGAAAAAAACTATAAAAAAAAACAATTATGAAAAACAAACAGGTAGAAAGCGCTAAAGGAAAACTTGGCGTTTTGGTGATTGGGGTCGGCGGCGCAGTAGCGACGACCTTTATTTCGGGAACGATGATTGTCCGCAAAGGTTTGGGAATCCCCGTCGGGTCGATAACTCAGATGGCAACTCTCCGCCTGGGAAAAAGGAAAGAAAACCGTTTCCCGAAAGTGAAAGACGTTGTTCCGCTTGCTGATTTGAATGACATTGTTTTCGGAGGTTGGGACATTTTTGAGGACAATGCGTACGAAGCGGCTCGTCATGCAGAGGTTTTGATGCCTGAAGATTTGGATAAGGTGAAAGACGAATTGCAGGCAATCAAACCGATGAAAGCGGTTTTTGACCAGAATTTCGTAAAACGTTTAGTCGGAACTTGGGTGAAATCGGCTCCAACCAAGTGGGATTTGAAAGAAGCTGTCCGCAGGGATATTCAGGAGTTTAAAGCGGCAAACGGTCTGGACAGAGTTGTGTGTATCTGGTGCGGAAGTACCGAAGTGTTTACGCCGATCAGCGCTACGCACGAAACGTTGCCTGCTTTGCAAAAGGCGATGAAAGAAAACAGCCCCGAAATAGCGCCTTCTATGATTTATGCGTATGCCGCTATTGAAGAAGGTATTCCTTATATTAACGGCGCTCCGAATTTGACGGTAGATATGCCGGCAATTTGGGATTTTGCCGCGCAAAAACAGGTTCCGGTTTGCGGCAAAGACTTCAAAACAGGTCAAACGATGATGAAAACAGTGCTTTCACCGATGCTGAAAACGCGCATGCTTGGCTTGAGCGGATGGTTTTCTACAAATATTCTCGGCAACCGCGACGGCGAAGTGCTGGACGATCCGGGTTCTTTCAAAACGAAGGAAGAATCGAAACTTTCGGTGATTCATAATATTCTTCAGCCCGAACTTTATCCGCAATTATACGGAGATGTTTATCACAAAGTACGCATCAATTATTATCCGCCCCGCAAAGACAACAAAGAAGGCTGGGACAACATTGATATTTTTGGCTGGCTGGGCTATCCGATGCAGTTGAAAGTTGATTTCCTTTGCAGGGATTCCATTTTGGCGGCTCCGCTCTGTCTGGATTTGGTATTATTTTCCGATTTAGCCAAACGTGCCGGTTTCAGCGGTATACAATCCTGGCTGTCGTTTTACTTCAAAAGTCCGATGCACGATAATGAACATATTGCGGAACACGATTTGTTTATCCAGTCTGTGAAACTGAAAAACACACTGCGCAAAATGATTGGCGAAAAGACGCTTGATTTTATGGATTAACAAGATTGACGGTGAACGGTAAACGGCAGATTGCGAGCACAGCTTGTCGTCTGCCGTTTGCCATTTATTGTATGTATGAATGAAAGAAAAATTAATTGACATAGAAACGCTGCAGCATTTTTCCCCTGTTTTTAAAAAACCATACGGTCGTTTTTTGGCGAAATGCGCCATGAAAATAGTTGGATTAGACAAGGTGAACCGCGTGTATGATTCCGGAAAATATAAAACGGGAACCGATATTGAAGATGCGATGATCGATGGTTTGGGTATTACCCGCAAGGTGCATAATATTGAAATACTTAAACAGTTTGAAAACAAGCCTTTTATCACAACCTCAAATCATCCTTACGGTCATATTGACGGAATTATGCTTGTCGGCGAAGTGGCTAAAATCCGGCCTGACTATAAAGTAATGGTCAATTGGATGCTAAATATGGTGGACGTTATGCAGGATCACTTTATCGGCGTCAATCCATACGATTCAAACGTGGTGAACCATTCAAGTCTGGCGGGCGTAAAGGAATGTCTGGCGCACTTGAAATCGAATCATCCGGTAGGCTTCTTTCCTGCCGGCGCGGTGTCGAAAAATATCGGCGGCAATCGCGTGAAAGACAGGGATTGGCAGGACAGCGTGATTAAACTGATTCAAAAAGCAAACGTCCCCGTTATCCCAGCCTACTTTTCCGGGCAAAATTCCTATTTCTATAATTTACTTGATAAAATCGACTGGCGGATAAGAACCCTTCGCATCTGTCATGAATTAGACACTAAAAAAGGCAAAGCCATTCATCTTGTTTTTGGAGAACCTGTTATGCCCGAAACACTGAAACAGTTTTCTGACGTTAAGCAACTGGGGAAATTTTTAAAAGAAAGTACTTATAAATTAGAATTGGTAGTTTAGCCGAACAATCCCAATTGCTGCTGCTCCGCAATTTCATCAATCACCTCTGTTTCCACCCTGTCTTCGCTTTCCGCCTCAACGTCCGGTTGCGGCGCATCCTCCGTTTCCGGTTCGGAGAAGCGGGCAGGTTCGATTTCGCGGATTTTCGCTATCTCGTAAGTTGTGATTCGCTTGCCTTTGGCTTTCAGGCTTTTTACACCGATAAATTCTTCCACATCAATGATTAGTACTTCGCGGAAAGCGTCGTTTCCTCCAAAGACCACTTCAAATCGCGGATAAACGGCGTCGCTCAGCAAAATCAAGCGGGAAGCCGCGTTTTCTCCCAGTATGCTTTGTTTTTTGGCGCTGATTTCGAACGGGAAACGTTTAATATAGGGATAACCCTGCTGATCTGCGTCATACAATGCTGCCGACCAGATTTTATCGGGATTGAACTTTTCTATCACTTTGATTTGCCCCTGATAGTGATTGCCGGAATCGAAACTGGTCGTATAAAATTCGCCGTTCCCCTGCACAACCAGCACCTGATCGTCGGCAAAAAACTCGCCCAGAAATTCGCCGCGCCCATCGTAATTGAGGCGCAGAACGTCGTGGTCGAACCAAACCTTCCGTCCGCCGAGGGTTGATCCGCCTTTTTGTTTCAGTGAAATCTTGTGTATTTCCGCCTTGGTCAAAGTGATTCCTTTGGCGGCGCGTCCTTTGATTTGGACGTCGCTGAAATCCTTGTCGAAAACAAGCAGTTTCTGGCGGGGACGAGGTTTCAGAATAGCCCTCACCGTTTCGGCTTCGCCGTTGGCGTTGGCGGAGAAATACAGAATCCGGCTGCCTGCTTTGCCGGTCGTCAAATCATATTCTTTGTCGCGCGTAACACCCGTAACAGGAAAACGTTTGATAAAATTTGTTCCGATTTTGCCTTCGCGGTAAATGACATTGTAAATCGTGCGGCTGTCGTTCCGCTTGAAAACGTTGAGAAAGAGTACGTTTTTGCCGACAAACATTTTTTCGCTGACCTTGACAATCTTGTATTTTCCATCTTTGTAGAAAATAATAACGTCGTCGATATCCGAACAGTTACAGACAAATTCGTCTTTCTTCAATCCGTAACCGATAAAACCTTCTTCCCTGTTGATATACAGTTTTTCGTTGGCTTCCACCACTTTGGTCGCCTCAATGGTATCGAAACTGCGGATTTCCGTTTTCCGCGGATAGTTTTTACCATATTTTTCTTTCAACTTCGTAAACCAGTCAATCGTATAATCAACAATATGTTCGATGTGGCGGTCGATTTCCTGAATTTGCACCTTGTATGAGGCAATCAGGTTATCGGCTTTGTCTTTGTTGAATTTCAGGATGCGTCCCATTTTGATTTCGAGAAGGCGGAGGAGGTCGTCGCGGGTGATTTCTGCCTCTCCGCCCCCTCCTGTCCCCCAAAAAGGAGGAGGGGTGGCTACGGAGAGATACGCCATCAATCGCTTTTCAACATGATTCAAAGCTGAATCAATATTTCCCGCATTCTCAAATTCCTTATCCTTATAGATGCGTTCTTCAATAAAAATTCGTTCCAAAGAAGCGAAACGCAAGGCTTCCAGCAATTCCTGCCGCAGGATTTCGAGTTCCAGTTTCAGCAAACGCAAGGTATTGTCCGTTACATTTTTCAGCACGTCGGAAACCGTGAGGAAATGCGGTTTATTGCCTTCAATCACGCAACAATTGGGCGAAATGCTGATTTCGCAGTCCGTGAAAGCATACAGCGCATCAATGGTCTTATCGGAAGAAACGCCCGGCGCCAGGTGGATTACGATTTCTGCATTTCTGGCGGTCATATCGTCAACCTTACGGATTTTTATCTTGCCTTTTTCGTTTGCACGAAGAATAGATTCGGTCAAAGTGGAAGTCGTTTTTCCAAAAGGTATTTCCGTAACGGATAATGTTTTATTATCCACCTTGTTGATTTTAGCGCGCACCTTCACCGCGCCGCCTCTTTCGCCGTCGTTGTAGCGGGAAACGTCAATATATCCTCCGGTCTGGAAATCGGGATAGAGCGTAAATTCTTCACCGTGAAGATAGGAAACGGAAGCATCTATCAACTCGTTGAAATTGTGGGGAAGCACTTTGGACGACAAACCGACGGCGATGCCTTCCACGCCCTGCATCAACAGCAAGGGAAATTTGACGGGTAACGTAACCGGTTCTTTATTCCGTCCGTCGTATGACAATTTCCAGTCGGTAGTTTTGGGATTAAAAACGACTTCGAGGGCAAATTTCGACAGGCGGGCTTCGATATAACGGGGAGCGGCGGCTCCGTCGCCGGTCAGGATATTTCCCCAGTTTCCCTGGCAGTCGACCAGCAAATCCTTTTGTCCCAACTGCACCAAAGCGTCGCCGATAGATGCATCGCCGTGCGGGTGAAACTTCATGGTCTCGCCGACTATATTGGCAACTTTATTGTAACGACCGTCTTCCAGCCGCCGCATGGTGTGCAGAATGCGGCGCTGCACCGGTTTTAATCCGTCGTTGATATGCGGCACAGCGCGTTCCAAAATCACATAAGAAGCATAATCCAGAAACCAATTCTGATACATTCCGGAAAGCACATAATGCGACCCGTCCATGTTTACCGGCATCCTGTAATCGGAATGTTCCTTTGCAGGTTCGCCGTTTTCGATGTTATCATCAAGATTTTCTGATTCCATTGGGCTGTTTTTTTGCTGCAAAAGTAAAGGAATATTTTGGAATTATCAAAAAATATCAACTGCGAGGGCTCCACTCCACACCCCTGTCATTGCTGCCCATCTCGTCACCCTGAGCCGCGATAGCGGTGCGGCAATCCAGAAAAACAATCTCGTCAATAGACTTGTT
>JAIRKG010000027.1 GCA_031260235.1 Dysgonamonadaceae bacterium
ATTTTATCATTTTTAATTTTTTTACGTATGAAACAGTTATTTTTTATCGCAGCTATTGTTTTAGCAAGTTTTGCAAGCGTTCAGGCACAGAGAATTAAAGGTTCGGATACATGCCTTCCTTTATCTCAGAAAGAAGCAGAAGATTACATGAATGCTCACCCTTCGGCAAGCATTACGGTAACGGGAGGCGGGAGCGGCGTCGGGATTTCCGCCCTGATTGAGGGAACGACGGACATTGCGCAATCATCGCGCAAAATCAAGTTTGATGAAAAGAAAAAAATTCAGGACGCGGGAAACAAACTTGTAGAAGTGGTTGTCGCGTATGATGCGTTAGCTGTCATCGTTTGTCCCGAAAACAAGGTGACGAATTTAACGCGGGAACAATTGGAAGGTATTTTCACAGGCAAAATCAAAAACTGGAAAGAAGTTGGTGGCGCCGATCTGAAAATCGTACCCTATTCGAGGGAAACTTCTTCCGGAACGTATGAGTTTTTCAAAGAAAGCGTGTTGAAAAACAAAAACTACATGAGCGGAATCATGAGTATGCCGGCAACTGGGGCTATCGTTCAATCGGTTAGCCAGACAAAAGGCGCTATCGGCTACGTCGGTTTGGCTTATGTAAGTAAAGATGTAAAAGCAATTCACGTTTCTTACGATGCAGGGAAAACCTTCACTGCGCCTTCGGTAGAAGGGGCAAAGAACAAAACCTATCCGATTGTCAGGGAGTTGTTTTACTACTATGTAGCAAAGAACGAAAAACAGGTGCGTCCTTTCATCGACTATGTGCTTTCTCCTGCCGGACAGAAAACGGTTGGCGAAATCGGGTTTATTACCATATAAAATTTTTCGTGTTCTAAACATTTGGATTAATTAATGAGCGGAAAAAGGGCGGATCGTATGATCCGCCTTTTTTGTTTTATATAGAAACCGTCCTGTTTTATCAACCGTCATGCTGTTCGGCGCTAAAACAAGCGTTGCAAATATCCGGCCATCTCCTGCTGGACTTTCTGCGCTTCCTGCCGCGCCGCTTCCGCAAAACGCTCCGTATTGCCGGCATAAAGAATTTGTCGTGAAGAATTAACCAGCAAACCGCATTGTGCATTCATCCCATATTTTGTCACTTCCGCCAAACTTCCGCCTTGCGCCCCAACTCCCGGCACCAACAGGAAATGATCGGGCACAATCTTCCGTATATCCGCAAATAATTTTCCTTGCGTAGCGCCGACCACATACATCATTTGTTCGTCGGAAGCCCATTCCTGCGATTTCCGTAGGACTTTTTCAAACAGTCTTTCTCCGTCCCTGCCGGCTGTTAATTGAAAATCATGCGAGCCTCTATTGGAGGTCAATGCCAGCAAAATCACCCATTTGCCAGGGTATATAAGGAAAGGTTTCACACTGTCTTCCCCCATATAGGGCGCAACCGTTACCGCATCGAATCCTGAATTGTCGAAAACGGCGCGGGCGTACAGTTCCGAAGTATTCCCAATGTCGCCCCGTTTGGCGTCGGCGATTACGAATTGATCGGGGTGGTTTTGCCTGATGTGGTTTACCGTCTTTTCGAGAGAGAGTTGTCCTTTGTAACCCAGACTTTCGTAGAATGCCGAGTTGGGTTTGTAGGCTATGCAATAATCGGCAGTAGCGTCGATGATGGCTTTGTTGAAAGCGAAAACGGGGTCTTCTTCCTGCAAGAGATGCCGCGGGATTTTTTTAATGTCCGTGTCTAATCCTATGCAGAGGAAAGATTGCTTTTTCCCGATGTTTTTGAATAGTTGCTGTTTTGTCATATATGCTCTAATCCTGTCATAATTCATTCTCCTTTAACCGCTCCGCATTCTCCGCCACAATTAGCCGGTCGATCGTTCCCTGAATATTCCCGTTCATAAACTCGGCAAGATTATAAACAGTATAGTTGATGCGGTGGTCGGTGACACGCCCCTGCGGATAGTTGTAAGTACGGATTTTCGCCGAGCGGTCGCCGGTTGAAACCATTGTCCGCCGTTGCCGGGAAATAGCATCGTTGCGCTTTTGCAGTTCCATGTCATACAGTTTGCTGCGCAGCATTTGCAGAGCCATTTCCCTGTTTTCCATTTGCGAGCGGGTTACCTGACACTGTACCATAATTCCGGTAGGCTTATGCGTAAGCTGCACTTTGGTTTCTACTTTGTTTACGTTCTGTCCGCCTGCGCCGCTCGACCGCGCCGTCTGATATTCCAGATCGGCGGGATTGATTTCCACGTCCACTTCTTCGGCTTCGGGAAGCACGGCGACCGTTGCTGCCGAAGTATGCACCCGCCCCTGCGTTTCGGTTACAGGAACCCGCTGTACGCGATGTACGCCGGATTCATATTTCAGCGTGCTGAAAACATTTTCGCCTGTTACGGTGAAGATTATTTCCTTGTAACCGCCGATAACGCCTTCGCTGAAGCTTGTTATTTCCATTCGCCACGCTTTGGCTTCGATATACCGGGAATACATTTTGAACAAGTCGCCGGCAAAAATCGCCGCTTCGTCTCCGCCTGTCCCCCCGCGTATTTCCATGATTACATTCTTGCCGTCCTGCGGGTCGGCGGGAATCAGCAGAAGTTTGATTTCCTCTTCCAGATGCGGCAGGCGACCGGTGTTGGCGTCCAATTCCTGTTTTGCCATATCGCGAAGTTCGGTGTCCGATTCGTTTTCAAGGATTGTTTTGGCTTCTCTAATTCCGGCAAGAAGATTTTCATATTCATTGCGGGCGGCAACGATTTTTTGCAAGTCGCCGTATTCTTTGTTCAGTTTTACGAAACGTTTCCTGTCTGAAATCACATTAGGATCGGCAATCAGGATTGCAATTTCTTTCAAACGAATCACGAGAGCGTCCAATCTTTCCAATAAAGAATGTGCTGTCATTGTTTATTTTAAGTATGTGTGAATGTTGTTATTCCCCCCCGTATGCCATTAG
Source organism: Dysgonamonadaceae bacterium (assembly GCA_031260235.1). Classification (GTDB taxonomy): domain Bacteria; phylum Bacteroidota; class Bacteroidia; order Bacteroidales; family Azobacteroidaceae; genus Azobacteroides. Next base: position 2,942 of record JAIRKG010000027.1, read on the forward strand.
ATAAGCCTTAATAAACCCGTCCAGATCGCCGTCCATAACCGCTCCGACATTGGAAGTCTGATAATCCGTTCGGTGATCTTTTACTCGCCGGTCATCGAAAACATACGAACGGATTTGCGACCCCCATTCGATTTTCTTTTTCCCTGCTTCGATTTTCGCAGAAGCTTTCCTGCGACGTTCCAGTTCCAGATCATATAATTGCGATTTCAGCAAACGGATAGCGTTGTCTTTATTTCCGAACTGCGAACGGGATTCTGTGTTTTCAATCACGATTTCCCTCACTTCGCCGGTATCGGGGTCTTTGTAGTTATAGTGCAACCGGACACCCGTTTCCACTTTATTGACGTTTTGACCGCCCGCTCCGCTCGACCGGAATGTATCCCAAGTGAGGTCGCCCTGATTAACGTTGATTTCAATGGTATCATCCACCAGCGGAACTACCGAGACAGATGCGAAAGAAGTCATCCGCTTGCTCTGGGCATTGTAGGGCGACACGCGCACCAGACGGTGCACGCCGGTTTCACTCTTCAAATATCCGAAGGCATAATCTCCTTCAACTTGCAG
>JAIRKG010000008.1 GCA_031260235.1 Dysgonamonadaceae bacterium
CTGTTGATAATACCGCTGCGGGCATGGACTGTAACGAGGGCGACCATATATTTAGCCGCATCGGAAAAGGGGTGAACCTGTCGCTCTCGGCAACATATAAAATTTAATGGCAATTTTCAAGGTTAAAAAACGTTTTCGGGCCGGCCCGCAAGTAACTTTCAGGGTCAAAAAACGTTTTCCGAGTACTCGGCAAGTAACTTTTGGGGTCGAAAAACGTTTTCCGAGTACTCGGCAAGTAACTTTTGGGGTCGAAAAACGTTTTCCGCCCGGGCGGAAAGTAATTTTCAGGGTCAAAAAACGTTTTCCGAGTACTCGGCAAGCATGATAATGAATAAAACATATAAACAATTTAATTTTTTTATTTGGATTTTGAAAAAGCCTCCCGATTGGGGGGCTTTGGTTTTTTTTGTGGGTTGCCGCGGGCTTCGCAGCTCGCAATGACGAGGTGGGGTCGCAAAGCCGCAGCCCCGTCACCCGGAGGGCGGGACAAAGATGGGGTGCGGACGGGGGCGTTGCGGGGGTGTCCCCTGCAGAGGGGGAAGCGGAAGCCCGCCGCAGGCGGCTGGAGTGGGGGGGGAGACTTCCCCCGCAGGATTAATTCTTGATAGAAGAGTGGTGTCCTGACAGCAAAAGAATACCTAAACTCCATTCCCAATCAGGAATAACAATCCCAAATGTTTCTTTAATTTTCGTCTTGTCTAAAACGCTGTATTCCGGACGTGGCGCCTTTGTCGGATATTGGCTTGCCGATATCGGATGCACGGTACAGGTTGTAATACGGGCTAATTGCAGGATTTTTTTTGTGAAATCGAACCATGTCGTAGCGCCTTCGTTGCTGTAATGGTAGATTCCAGCCGGAAAGGCGTTTTTTTCTTCGCTCCGGCGGATGATATTCAAAACGGCTTGCGCCAAATCGGCGGCATAAGTTGGCGTACCGTGCTGGTCGCAGACTACATTCAGTTCCGAACGTTCTTTGCCGAGGCGAATCATGGTTTTAACAAAATTATTGCCGAATGACGAGTATAACCAGGCCGTCCGGATGATGATACTTTCCGGCTTGATTTGCATCAAGACCTGTTCGCCGGCCAGTTTACTTTTCCCGTAAACCGATTGCGGATTCGGATGATCTGATTCTTTCAGCGGCGTTTTCCCTGTTCCGTCGAAAACATAATCTGTTGAAATGTGGATGATTCTTGTTTGCGCCGGCGTCGCTTCGGCGATATTGCGGACGGCGTCGCAATTGACTTTATAGCAGTTTTCGATTTCATCTTCCGCTTTATCGACGGCGGTGTAGGCGGCGCAGTTGATAATGTAATCCGGCGGGTTGTTGCGGAAAAAAGACAGGGTTTTTGTTTTGTCGCAGAGGTTTAATGTGTTAATATCTACCGGAAGGAATTCAAATTGAGAATGTGCGGGCGCGAGTTTTTGCAGTTCGCTGCCCAATTGACCGTTTGTGCCTGTGATTAAAATTTTTTTCTTCATTGATTTATATTTTCTGCTATTCGGGGTCGACGTCAAACGCCATTGTAATATATTTAAACTCCGCCACCTGCGCTGTCCGGTTTTGCGCCTTTTCCAATATCTCCCGCAGGGTGCGGACAGAAGCTTTCGCTTCGATTTTCAGCAATATCCGCCGGATAAACAGGTTTTGCACCCGCCCGACTGCAGGTTTGTCGGGACCCATCACGCGGTCGCCTAATTTTTCGCGCAATATGGCGCAGAAATATGCGGATGCTTCCCGCAGGACGTCGTCTTTCTTGTGCTTTAGGTCGATGTTGATCAGGCGGGAAAAGGGCGGATAGCGGAACAATTGTCTTTCCTCCGATTGCATTGCATACATTCCCTCGTAATCATGATTTAGCGCCAGTTGAATAAGCGGATGATCGGGATGTGAAGTCTGCAAAACGACTTCCCCGTGCGTTTTCCTGCGTCCGGTGCGCCCCGCCACCTGCGCCATCAGTTGGTAGGCGCGCTCGTATGCCCTGAAATCGGGGAAATTCATCAGGGAGTCGGCATTGATAATTCCGGCGAGGCTCACTTTCGCGAAGTCCAAGCCCTTGGCTATCATTTGCGTACCGATTAATATTTGCGTTTCGCCCGCTTCAAAATGCGAAATTATTTCTTCGGACGATTTTTTATTGCGCGTAGTATCCGAATCCATGCGGGCAACTGCCACACTGGGGAAAAGCGTTCGGATTTCATCTTCTATTTTCTCCGTCCCGAAGCCCCACGGTTTCAATGCGGCATTTTCACATTCGGGGCAGTGCTGCGGCAGTTTGTAAACGCGACCGCAATAGTGGCAAGTCAGATGATTAGCGTATTTATGATAGGAAAGGCTGACATCGCAGTACGTACATTTCGGCGTCCAGTCGCAGATTTTGCAAACGAGCGTGGGCGAAAATCCCCTGCGATTGTGAAACAGCAATACCTGTTCGCCGTTCGTCAACGCTGTCTGCATCTTTTCTATCAGTAAAGGGGAAAAAAGCGTTTTCATCTGTTTTTTCCGTCTCAATTCCTTAACGTCCACAGGCATAATCAGCGGCAATTCGGTTTCCTCAAAGCGTTTGTTCAGTTGAACATAGCCATATTTCCCTGTACGGGCATTATGGAACGATTCGATGCTTGGCGTTGCACTTCCCAAAACGACTTTCGCGCCGTGCATCCGCGCAAGTACAATCGCCGCATTGCGGGCATGATAGCGCGGAGCGGGGTCTTGCTGTTTATAGCTCGGTTCGTGTTCTTCGTCCACAATAATCAAGCCTAAATCGCGGAAAGGCAGAAATATGGAGGAACGCACGCCCAAAATAACAGAGAGCACCGTATCCGTCAATAAATTATTCCATATTTCAATACGTTCATTTTCATTGATTTTGGAATGATAAACGCCTAATCTGTCGCCATAAAATTTCTTAAGCCGCGTGGTGATTTGTGCGGTTAGCGCGATTTCCGGCAGCAGGAACAGGACTTGCCGGTTCATGTCCAAAGTCTTCGCTATAAGGTGGGTATAAATCTCCGTTTTACCGGAAGAAGTAACGCCGTGCAGGAGGCAAACGTCCTTTCCGCTGAAGCGGTCAAGTATTTCATTATATGCCGTTTGCTGATAATCGTTTAATTTATTCAGCGTTTCGACTTCTTCGCCGTAAACCTGCAACCGGCTGATTTCTTTGTCGAACGTTTCAAGTATTCTCTTTTCAATTAAGCTGTTCAGGATGCTGCTTGTGGCTTGCGATTTCGCCAGCAGTTCTTTCTTGGCGATTTCTCCTTTTGCCGCGCGGGAATATTGCATGAAAGCCAGCAACAACTGTTCCTGCTTAGCGGAGCGCGTGATTTTTTGAAAGGCGTCGTTCAGATTGTTGTTTGCATAAGCGCCCGACAGGCGGATAAAAGTTTCTTTGCGAGCCGTATAGGAGATTGGCGAATCGGCGCGGAGCCCCGAAGGAATCGCGGCGTTATATACTTCGCCGAGTTTGCAAAGATAATACTGCGAAATCCATTCCCAGAAAGGGATTTGCGGCTGCCGCACAACAGGCTGCGCAGTTTCAACAGCAAGAATGGGTTTGATTTTATTGAGCGATTGGGGGGGGGCTTGCCGGATGTAACCGACAATCCCCGACAATCGCCGCGATTGACCAAATTCTACCGTTACCAGCGCGCCGACACTAATTTGCGCTTCCATTTCCGGCGGCGCAAAATAAGTGTAGCTATCCGCCAAAGGAACCGGTAGAATTACGTCAACGTACATTAAAAGAAGTATGTAGCAGCAATAGACCAGATACGATTTGCCCCTCTTATGTCAAAATTTCCT
>JAIRKG010000024.1 GCA_031260235.1 Dysgonamonadaceae bacterium
CCTCACTGCGTCATTATTATATAAACCTGTATTTCAATAATATCCAAATAGCTTTCATTCCGTCGTGCCATTTTAATTTTTTCCCTTCCTCGACACTACGCGGATAATAGTGGATGGGCAATTCTTTTATTTTATAGCCTAACTTCGATACTTTGGCCGTTACTTCGGGACAAAATTCAAATCCGGTGCATTGCAGGGGAATAGATTTTAACAGGTCGGCATCAAACATTTTATAACAAGTCGGTTCATCGGTTAAATGCTGTCCGTATAATACGTTGGCAACAAAAGAAACCAATCTTCCGCCCAGATAAAACCAGATATAAGAATGTTTATTTTCCCATTCGAGAAAGCGCGACCCATATACCACTTTCTTTTCGTAAGTAATCAAGTAACTTAACAAAGAATCAAGGTCTTGAGGATCACACTCAAGGTCGGCGTCCTGAATAACGATATAATTGCCCGTCGTCAATTGTAATCCCGTTCGAATCGCCATACCTTTACCGGAATTAACTTCGTGCCGAGCATATTTGATGCACATATCCGGATAACGGGCTATCATAGACTTAGCGATCGCTTCACTTTTGTCGTGCGAACAGTCGTTGATGATGATAATTTCCTTTCCCGCACCAGTGGTCAATTTTGCATGAATCACTTTCTCCAGAAGACATTCCAGCGTTGATTCTTCATTGTAAACGGGAATAATAATTGATAGGATTTTATACATGCTTTAAATAAACCACAATAAAAAAGGGTAAGTTGACTACATCGCGTCGCTACAACCACTTTACCTTTGCTGCTGTCAAGCCCTGGTGGATTCAAATGGGAGCTGACCGTATAGGACTTACCCGGCCGCAAAGGTAACGCTTTTTTTGAATTTTAAAGGCTCTTACCCGCTATTTCTAACTAAATATTTGATTTTAAGCCGAATATTTTATCTTCAATCCACTTCCGAGCATTCACGAATGCTTCTATCCACGGCGTAATTTCATCGTTTTTACGCCCTACCGGATAGTATGCACATTGCCAAGGAAATATTGCTCTTTCGGGATGCGGCATCATTGCCAAGTGTCGACCATCTTTGGAACAGACGCCTGCCGCAGCATAGTTCGATCCGTTGGGGTTGCCGGGGTAGGTATTATAAACATATTTGGCGGCGATGAAGTATCTTCTTTCATCCAATGGCAAAGAAAATTTACCTTCCCCGTGCGCTACCCACACGCCTAATTTGCTGCCGGCAAGAGAGCCAAGCATTATGGATTTATTTTTAGGTATCATCAGCGAAATAAATCCAGATTCAAATTTATGAGAATCGTTATGCAACATTTGCGGTTGGGTTTTGTACTTTGGAAAAATCAGGTTTAGCGCAATCATCAATTGACAACCGTTGCATATACCTAAACTTAACGTGTTGGGGCGAGCGTAATATTTATCCAGTGTTTTCTTTGCTTTTTCACTATACATAAGGCTTCCCGCCCATCCTTTGGCTGATCCAAACACATCGGAATTGGCAAATCCTCCGCAAAAAACGAGCATATTAATATCTTCCAATGTTTCTCTGCCGGAAACCAAATCGGTTGTGTGAACGTCTTTTACGTCGAATCCCGCCAAGTAAAGCGCATAAGCCATTTCGCGGTCACCGTTGGTGCCTTTTTCGCGGACAATTGCCGCCTTGATTCCCGAAGGCTGGCGGTCGAAACTCAAACCGTATCCGCTCAACGTTCCGGCAAATTCTCTGTTGAATTTGATTTGCAGCGGTTGCCGCTTGTAATTGATAAAACGATCCTTGGCATATTTTTCCCCGCTTTGAAAGCAATCCAAAAGATAGGACGAATAATACCATATATCACGCAAATAATCTATATCGAAGCGGTGTTTGATTGCATCTTTGGATACCGTGAGATAGCGATCTGCGCACGGTTTTCCGATTTTGACAAAGCCGATTCCGTTGTCAGTCAGTATATTTTCGACAGCTTGTTTGTCTTCGACCTGAATCACTATACCGGGATTTTCACTGAACAATATCTTTATCAAATCCTCTTCTATCAGTTTGTCTAAATTGACGTTCAAACCGCCTCTCGTATTTCCGAAAGTCATCTCCAGCAAGGTAACAATCATGCCTCCCGCCGAAATATCATGACCGGCGATAATCAATTCTTTATCAATCAGCTCCTGAATAATATCGAATGTACTCCTGAAATATTCGGCATCCGTCACGACAGGAACTTCGTCACCCAAACGGTTCAGGGATTGTGCGAAGGCTGACCCTCCTAACTTGAATGTATTGAACGAAAAATCAATATAATAAAGCGCTGTTCGTTGATTATTGAGCAATACCGGCGAAACGATTTTCCGAATATTCGATACTTCCGCGCCGGCTGAAATAATGACTGTTCCCGGCGAAAAAACTTTTTCTACACCGTATTTCTGAGTCATGGACAGCGAGTCTTTTCCCGTCGGAATATTGATTCCCAAACCGCAGGCGAAATCGGAACAGGCCTTGACAGCCTCATACAGCCGCGCGTCTTCTCCGGGATTTTTACACGGCCACATCCAGTTGGCACTCAGCGAAACGCTTTCCATTTTCTCTTTCAACGGAGCAAAAACAATATTGGTAAGCGCTTCCGCAATGGACAAAACCGAACCTGCGGCCGGATCTATCAAACCGGCTTGCGGTGCATGGCCGATCGAGGTTGCAACGCCCGATTTCCCGCGAAAATCCAAAGCAGCCGCACCTAAATCGCTCAAAGGTAACTGGATTTCGCCCTGACATTGCTGGCGGGCTATTTTCCCCGTAATCGAGCGGTCAACTTTGTTGGTCAGCCAATCCTTGCAAGCCACAGACTCCAGTTGCAACACATTTTCCAAATATTTATCAAGATTTCTGATACTATAGCCGACGGGCTTAAAATACTCCTCAAAAAGCATGTCGTTCATCACCGTGCGCGGCGGCTTTCCGAAAAAGTCTGCCAAGTGCATATCCAATGGTTTTTTGCCATCGGTTTGCTCAAATACCAACTTGTTGTCGCCGGTAATTTCGCCGACTACGTACATTGGCGCCCGTTCGCGGGCTGCTATTTTTTGTACGCGGTCGATATCTTCTTTTTTGAGCAGCAAGCCCATTCTTTCCTGACTTTCGTTTCCGATAATTTCTCTGGACGACAGGGTCGGATCGCCAATTGGCAGTTTCGACATGTCGATTTTTCCGCCGGTCGGCTCCACCAATTCCGAGATGCAATTGAGATGCCCGCCTGCGCCGTGGTCGTGGATAGATACGATGGGATTATCGTCCGATTCCGCCAATGCACGGATAACGTTTGAAACTCGTTTTTGCATTTCGGGGTTGGCACGCTGAACGGCATTCAGTTCAATTCCACTGTTGTATTCGCCTGTGGCAACCGACGATACCGCTCCACCGCCTATTCCGATTCGGTAATTATCGCCGCTCAAAATCACCACCTTTTCGCCGGCTTTGGGTTTGCCTTTCAAAGCATCCCGTTTATTGGCGAAGCCAACGCCGCCGGCAAGCATAACCACCTTATCGTAAGCAAATTTCCTGCGGTTTTCTTCGTGTTCAAAAGTCAAAAGCGAACCGCAAATCAGCGGTTGTCCGAATTTGTTCCCGAAATCGGAAGCGCCGTTTGAAGCCTTAATTAAGATTTGGGCAGGCGTTTGATAGAGCCATTTTCTCAGCGGCATAATTTTTTCCCATGGGCGGTCGCCTTCGGTGCGCGGATAGGAAGTCATATAAACCGCAGTTCCGGCAATGGGCAGGGAGGCCTTTCCTCCGCCCATGCGATCACGGATTTCACCACCAACACCGGTTGCTGCGCCATTGAAAGGCTCGACGGTGGTTGGAAAATTATGCGTTTCCGCTTTCAGCGAAAGAACGGTTTCTATATTTTTTACGGAGAAATAATCCGGTTTATCGGCAGATCGAGGTGCAAACTGTTCGATAACGGGACCGGCGTTGAACGCGACATTATCGTTATAAGCCGAAATCAGTTGATTGGGATTCAGTTGAGATGTTTTACGAATCAGTTCGAAAAGCGTGGATTTCTTTGCTACCCCGTTGATGATGAAAACGCCGTTGAAAATCTTGTGCCGGCAATGTTCGGAATTGACTTGCGAAAAGCCGAAAACCTCGCTGTCAGTCAATTTGCGGCCTAATTTTTCGCTGACGTGGTTTAAATATTCGATTTCCTCAGGACTTAAAGCCAAACCTTCCTGCTGGTTGTAAACGGCTATGTCGTCGATAGAAACAATGGATTCCTGTCTTTTGTTGATTGTGAAAATATCTTGCCCGATTCCGCTGTAAATACGTTGGAGCATAGGGTCATATTCGATATGTCTGTTTGGAATAATCAGAAATTCTTCTACCCTATTGACGCCTTCGATTCCCATGTTTCGAATGATTTCAACGGCATTGGTACTCCACGGAGTAATCATTTCGCGCCTCGGTCCAAGTAAATACGAATGTACATTTTTGTTGGTTAACAACTCGGCTTCATCGAAAAGCCAAGTCAATTTCTTACGATCTATCTTTGAAAGTCTTACCGAGGTTTCGACAGCGATAATCAAGTTTGTTTTACATTTGAAAAAAAGAATCATTGACTTATGGAAATGTTTGAGCGCAAATTTATGTGATTTTTTTTAATTCACACAGATAAAAGGGAAATATTTTTTCGTGCATTGTAATTTTGGATATTTGAAAAGGCACAAAATTAGGCAAACATAACGATACAAAGATGCGAAGATTAGGCGAAATAAAAATATAGTCATGGAACATACGCCGTGAAATAAAATAAATTGTAATAGTCAAAACTTTGTCGTACCTTTGTCGTCACTAATATAAATTTCAAACTAAAAATTATTACAACATGGCAACAAAAATTAGATTGCAAAGACACGGTCGCAAAGGGTATGCATTTTACCACATCGTGATCGCAAATAGCAGAGCTCCACGTGATGGAAAATTTATCGAAAGGATTGGTTCTTATAACCCCAATACGAATCCTGCTACAATAGATTTGAAATTCGAAAGAGCTTTGTATTGGCTGCAAGTAGGCGCTCAGCCTACCGACACCGTGAAGAATATTCTTTCCAGCGAAGGTGTTCTCCTGAAAAAACATTTATTGGGCGGGGTGAAAAAAGGCGCTTTTTCCGAAGCCGAAGCCGAGGTCAAATTTGAGGCTTGGTTGAATGAAAAACAAAATACCGTTAACGCGGAAATCAGTAAATTAAGCGAAGCGAAAAGAAGCGGCGCAAAAGCAAAATTAGAAGCGGAAAAAGCGGTAAATAAAGTGAAAGCGGAAGCGTTGGCCAATAAAAAAGCAAAATTAGAAGCGGCTAATAAACCTGTGGAACCAGAAGCCGCCGTTGTAGAAGAACCAAAAACCGCCACTACGGATAATAGTTCTCTCAACTAATCATAAACCATCCCACCTGTTTCTGCCGGTTCAGTTTTTTCAATTGCCGGTTCAACAATTCATTTTCCGGTTTTTGGAGTGTCGAGTCGTCTTCAAGAATTTCGCGGGCTATTTCGCGGGCAAGCGTGAGAACTTGCCCGTCGTGCGCAAGGTTGGCAATGCGCAGGTTAAAGGCGATTCCGCTTTGTTGGGTTCCGTCAATATCGCCGGGACCACGCAGTTTCAGGTCTTCTTCGGCAATGACAAATCCGTCGTTGGTTTCCGTCATGATTGCTATGCGGCGACGGGTGTTTTCAGATAATTCATAGTTAGTTAGTAAAATGCAGTAGGATTGGTCGGCGCCTCGTCCTACCCTGCCTCGTAATTGGTGCAATTGTGCAAGCCCAAACCGCTCGGCATTTTCGATGATCATTACCGAAGCGTTGGGTACGTTTACACCGACTTCAATCACCGTCGTCGCCACCATGATATGCGTATCGCCGGCGACAAACTTTTGCATTTCGGCGTCTTTTTCCGCTGCTTTCATCCTTCCATGTACCATTGAAACATGATATTCGGGGAAAATTTCCTTTGTCGTTTCAAAGCCTTCCTTCAGGTTTTTCAAGTCCATTGTTTCGCTTTCTTCAATGAGGGGATAAACAATGTAAACCTGCCGCCCCTCCTGCAATTGCCGGCGGACGGAATGATAGAGGTTGTTCCGCTTGGCGCTGTAAATATGAATCGTTTTGATAGGTTTGCGGCCGGGAGGAAGTTCGTCGATGACCGAAACGTCCAAATCGCCGTAGAAAGTCATAGCCAACGTACGCGGAATCGGGGTTGCGGTCATCACCAAAACATGCGGCGGAATGGTGTTTTTGTCCCAAAGTTTCGCTCGCTGGGCTACCCCGAAACGATGCTGTTCATCAACGACAACCAAGCCCAGATTGGAAAAAACAACTGTATCTTCAATCAGGGCATGCGTACCGATAAGTAAGTGAATATCGCCGTTTTGTACAGCGGGAAGAATAGTGTTCCGCTCTTTTTTCGTTGAAGCTCCCGTCAGCAAGCGGACTTCAATGTCCAAACCTTCGACCAGTTGCGATATGGTTTCAAAATGCTGGTTGGCAAGTATCTCTGTCGGAGCCATCAGCGCCGCCTGAAAACCGTTGTCCAAAGCAATCAGGATTGAGAGCAAGGCAACCAGTGTTTTCCCGCTTCCGACGTCGCCTTGCAGCAAGCGGTTCATTTGCTTTTCACTGTTCATATCACGGCGAATTTCTTTTACGACCCGCTTTTGCGCTTCAGTCAGTTCAAATGGCAAATTATTATGGTAAAATCCGTTAAAGAAGTCTCCAACGACTGAAAAACAGAAGCCGCCCAAACGTTTCTCGCGATATTTGGTAACCTGCAAAATATTGAGCTGCAAATAAAACAGTTCTTCAAATTTCAGGCGGAACTGCGCATTGCGTAAAGCGGTCGGCGAAGCGGGGAAGTGAATATTGCGTATTGCCTCATCCAAAGCAACTATGCCTGCACGGTTGATAATTTCGCAGGGAAGCGTTTCCGGAAGTGTTTCTTTCAGCGTTTCGAGGATGGTCGTAATGATGCGTTGAACGGCACGCGAATGAAGAAAGGCTTTTTTCATCCTTTCGGTTGTATTATATTGTCCCTGAACGCCTACTTCGCCGTTGAAGAATTTGTCTTCCGTTTCCAGTTCGGGGTGAGCGATATTGATCCTGCCGTTGAAAACCGCCGGTTTGCCGAATAGAATATATTCCGTTCCCGATTTATATGCATTTTGAATGGACTTAATGTTTTGAAACCAAACCAGATCTATCGTTCCCGTATCGTCATGGAAAACAGCGGTCAAGCGGCGTTTGCGTCCTTCGCCGACCATCTCGAAATGGCTGATTTTCCCTTTCAGTTGGATATACGGCATATTCCCGTTTATTTCCCTGATTTTGAAAATCTTGCTCCGGTCGATATATTTATAGGGAAAATAATATAACATATCTTCCCACGACGAAACATGGATTTCCTGTTGCAGGACGTCTGCTTTCCGAGGCCCGACTCCCGGCAAATATATGATGTTTTGTGCGCTTAATTCCGGCATAGGCCAATTAAGAATGATGAGATTTTATCAGGGATTGAGCGATAATTAAATCGGTTGGCGTTGTTATTTTGATGTTTTCACGGCTACCTTCGACCATTGCGGGACGGTAAATGCCCAGTGCTTCCACGACCGATACATCGTCTGTGAACCGGAGATCATAATCCTGCCGGTAGGCTTCAAATAAAATATCAGCCTTGAAAACTTGCGGGGTTTGCACGAGAAAATATTTGGAGCGATCGGCGGGAATAGTTGTCCTGATGTCAGTCATCTTCCGCATTGAATCTGTAACCGGGATCGCGGGACAAGCGACGCCATCGCTATCCGCCTGCGCATAAACCTTGCCAATCAATTCCTTATCGACCAGCGGGCGGACTCCGTCGTGAATACCGATTAACGGTACGCGGTGAAAGGTACGCGGTGAAAGGTGAAGGGTGGATGGCAAATTGTGTCCCGTTAACCATTCGCCGTTTATCAAAAATAAAGCGTTTTTGACTGAATGGAAACGTGTTTCTCCGCCGGAAACGGTTTGGTGCGGAATGGAAAAAGAGTGTTCGGCGCAAAGGTTTTCCCAATATTTTTTCTGTTCGCGAGGCAAAACAAGAATGATGCGAATGTTTGGATCGTAATCGTAAAACGCTTGAATCGTATGCATTAGCACGGGACGCTCCGCCAGGAGCATAAATTGCTTGGGTATGTCGCCACCCATCCGAAGTCCCTTGCCTCCGGCAACGATAATCGCGTATTTATCAGTTCCGTTCATTCATTTTATATCGCTTAATTATCGGGTTCCTTCATTTGATTTCTTCCAGTATTTTCTTTGTTTCTTCGTCTGCAAGGAAAAGTTTGTCGTTACAAATTTTTAACAAAGCTGATGTTTCCTTTATTTTTTCACTCAACTCATCCACATCCAGCCGGTTACTTTCAATCAGCGCCTGAATTTGCTCCAGACGGGAGTATGCTTCTTTGTATGTCAATTCTTTTTCTTTCATAAGTAATACAATCAAATAATCCGGCGCAAACTTACGTAATTTTTTTGTATTCCAAAGAGAAAATCTCGCAAATGGGATATTGCGGCACCCAAAATCCCGCCACCGCCGTCATTGCGAGGACGAAGCCCGAAGCAATCTGGAAAGAAAACCTCCCCCTTTTTAAAAAGAACGACCCATTTCCCAAATGGGCTAACCTATTTTAAAAATGGGACAATCTTTTTCGAGAAAAGGACAATCTTTTTGATGCCCCGTAACCGTTTTTTGCTGGATTGCTTCGCTTCGCTCGCAATGACGAGTGCGGAGCAACCCCGCCCCGCAACAAAAAACCCGACAAGTCATCAAGACCTGCCGGGTTTAAGAGGAAATTCCCGCTATAAAATTTTACTTGTCTTCTATTTTCTTCGTCCAGCCCGAACTGCCCCGGACAATCAATATTTGTTCGGAATTGGGAATGGTGAAGGAGGCTTTGCCTGCCGGCTTGCTTGCTCTGTGGAGTAATTTCCCCGACAGGGTATAAACTTCTATTTGTTCGGCGGCGGGGGAATCTATATACAGGATTTTATTGTAGAATCTGACGGTTACGAACGAAGATTCATCAACAGTCGAAATACCTGTGGCGCCCGTAACTGTTACCCAGCAGTCGTCTTCGTTGCCGTTCGCTATTTTGACCGAAATGACAGCCATACCGGCGGATGCGCCGGTTATTATACAAGTGTCATTGAGAATTTCGATAGTGACGGCATTGCCGCTACCGCGACTTGTCCAAGTTACGTCCCTGTTTGGAGCGTTAGGGGGAGAAACGGTTGCTATCAGCGTATCGCTGCCGCCAACAGACAACTCAACTTCATTTTTATTCAGGCTGACGTCTGTAGCGGAAACAAGATTTACAGTCAGCGTGCAAGTGAGCGCAGGAGCGGGATTGTAGTTGTGGTTGCCTGCCTGATTGGCGGTAATGACTGCCGTTCCTGCGCCGACTACCATCATAATCAGGTTATCCTCAATTCTCGCCACTGTGGGATTGTTGCTTTCGTAACTTACCTCCAAGCCCGAACTGCTGATTGCCGTAAAGTGAATTTCAGTGCGGTGGCCAACAGACATATTTGTCGGAAGGAAACCGGTGATGTTTTGGTCGACTTTGTTGATTGTGAACTTCACGTCCGAAACGAACTGTATATTGTAGTTGTTGACGGCGCTAAGAGTGCCTTGTGTAATATTGTATTCGCCGGCGTCATCACCCTCGACGCGGCCTAAAGAGCCGGAGAGGATACCTGTTGCATTGGCAGCATCTTCATATTTCCAGCCTGAACACTGACAGGTTAAGTACAGGGTCGGCGTCGCCGTAGGTTTTGTGCTGTCCGGCGTCGGGCGTGACGGTCAAAGTGGCTTTACCGACAGTCAACGTTATGGAAACACTCGCTGCGGCAAGATATTCGGCGTCGCCGCCTTGATGAGCGGTGATTGTTGCTGAGCCTGCGCCTGTGATTGTTACCGTATTGCCGCTAATGCTTGCCACTGTGGGATTGTTGCTTTCGTACCTTACCGGCAGACCGGACGTAGCGTGTGCTTGCAAAGTGAATGGCTCATCGCCGTAAGTTTTTGGAATATCGTCGTTGAACCTGGTGATGCTTTGCGGCTTCTTCGATACCGTTATCCGGCAGAAAGCCGGAAAGCCGCCAACTACGGTTTCGATCCAAACGACAGCCCTACCGGCTGATGCGCCGGTTATTTTGTAGCTTGTATCGCTGAGTTGTTCGAGGGTGACGGCGTCGCCGGCACTCTCCCAGATTACGTTCCTGTTTGGAACATCAAAGGGAAAAACGGTTGCTGTCAGTGTATCGCTGTCGCCAACATACAAATTAACAATATCCTTATTCAGGCTGACGCCTGTAACGAGCAGCGGTACGATGGTTCCATGGTTGATTATTGTGCTGTTGATTGTCAGCAAACAGTCTGTGAGATTAAGCGTCCAGCCTGCCGGAATGGTGAGCAAAGCATTTTCGGGAACTGTGAAATCGGTATTCAGGGTAATCGTTGGCTGATTTATAGTGACATCGCTACCGGAGGCAATGCCGTTTCCCGGGTTTGAAGTCCACCCGTTGATTGCGGTTGCAAAGATAACGGGAGCGCCGGAGATTGTTGTTTGAGTACTTCCGCCATAGGCTCCAAAACCGATACCTCTTCCGGTGGCGATTATCGTTCCGCCGGAAATAGAAATGGAGCCGTTAGTAGCGCCGGAGCCGCCCCCGATAGCTCCTCCCGAACCGGCTATGGCAATTACTGCGCCGCCTGTGATAGCGATAGCGCCGGCGTCGGATTGGCGGGCGCCACCGATAGCCGCAGGATCCCCCGTGGTGGCTTGTGCGGTCGCCGTTACGAAGCCGCCCGAGATGGTAATAGTGCCGCCGCTACATTTGTAGCCGCCGCCTATGGCAGCGCCGCCCCTGGTCTGGTCCCGGCCGGTGCCTATGGCATTGACCGTGCCGCCCGAGATGGTGATAATCCCGCCGGTACCCCAGGCGCCGCCGCCGATACTCGCGCCGTGGTAGCCGCCTGTAGCGTTGATCGTGCCGCCATCTATAGTGATATGGCCGCCGTTCCTGTTGTAGCCGCCGCCGATACCCGCGCCGGCGGCGCTCGAGTTAGTGCCGCCGGCGGCGTTCAGCGTTCCGCCCGTAGAGCCGTCGCCGGATATGCTTGTTATTGTCAGCATAGCGCCTTCGGGGACTTGCAGGCCTGCGGCGGTTCCATTTGACTTGAAGGTGTTTGTTCCCGACAAAACAAGCGTAACGGTTGCGCCCGTCATGTCGAAGGCGCAGGCGTTTTCGATTCCGCTTACGTCGATGTTTACATTTTCCAGTGTAATGTCGGCAACAACACCTGAATCTACCTTAATGGTGTTGGCTGTCGGCTCGCCGGTGCCTGTGATTGTGTAAGTCCCGTTCGTCGTGATTGTGACGCTGCCGGCGTTAATGTTGTACTCTGTTTGTGCCTGCGCCTGCGAAAGGCAAAGCAGGCATACTGCTGCTGCTAAATAAATTTTTCTGTTCATATTCATATATATTAAAAGAGTGTTTATTAATTTGATGCAAAGATAACCATCATTTTTCAATTTACAAATAGATTTGAAGAAAAAACGTTTTTTTTATTGCTTCGGGCTCCTGCCCCGTCACCCGGAGCCGCGATAGAGGCGCGGCAATCCGGAGAAAAACCCCACTTCGTCATTGCAATTCCTGGATTGCTTCACTGCTTCGCAGTTCGCAATGACGAGGTGAGGCAAAAAAACCGTACTCGTCATTGCGAGCGAAGCGAAAGTAACTTTCGAGGTCAAAAAACGTTTTCCGCCCGGGCGGCAAGTAATTTTCGAGGTTAAAAAACGTTTTCCGCCCGGGCGGCAAGTAACTTTCGAGGGTAAAAAACGTTTTCCGCCCGGGCGGCAAGTAACTTTCGAGGGTGAAAAACGTCGTTCCAAGTAAGAGTCTGTAGAAAAAGGGACGCCGTTTTTGTTTATAATTTCAATTCAAATATTCGTTTAACAATTCGTCCAGATTTTCTCCCCGCAGGTTTTTTGCTACGATGATACCGTTTTTGTCTATCAGGAAATTTGAAGGGATAGCCCTCACTCCGTATATTTTCGCGGGAACGCTTTCCCAGTATTTCAGGTCGGAAACATGCGTCCAGGCGAGACTGTCCTTTTCGATTGCTTTCACCCAAGCCTCTTTGTTGTGGTCGAGCGAGACGCCGAATACATCGAAGTCCTTGTCCTTGTATTTATTGAAAACCCTGACAACGTTCGGATTTTCGCGGCGACAAGGTCCGCACCACGCTGCCCAAAAATCCAGCAATACATATCCATTACCGAGTTTGTCGGAAAATTTCACCGTATTTCCGTCAGGAGTGTTCAAAGCAAAATCCGGAGCGGGTTTACCGACATCGACTATTTCGAGCGTTTCGGCAAGTTCCTGCAAAGTTTTTACATACTGAGTATTCCACAACGAACTGTCGAGCAAAGAAATATTTGCACGGATTTCGTCCGGTGTCAGTCTGTACGAGAAAAACCGGTAAAATACATAAGCCGAAACCAGCGAAGCCGGATGTTGGCGGATAAATTCGTCGATTTTCACTCCTCTGAGTTTCTGGTATTCCTGATACAGTTCGTGCGACGCCGAGCCTGTAACTTTCGTATTTCGGTAATGCTGCGCCGTATCCAAGTCTACGGTCGCCGGGCTTGCGTCGAAAAACACGAAAAACGAACCTTTCGCCGTATCAAGCGTTAACCCGTAGATTTCGGGCAGTTCGACATTTACGGCAAATTTGAATGTACTGTCTTTAATATCCGTCGAATCGATAACAAAAAACATCTTGTTCACAAATTTTTGAAGATAGATTTTGCCCGACGGAACACCTTTCACCGTTCCGGTAACAATCAGGTTGTTTTTTTCGGAACACGACGCTGCCAACGCGCCGACAACAAGCAATAGTAAAAACTTTTTCATTGTATATATTTATTTATCTAAATTCGGGTTATTATTAATTTCATTTAAAGGAATCGGAAACAGGTAATATTTACTGTTGGGGGATAACTCCGTACCGTCTGGGAATTTGGTTATCCAGTGACCTTTGACTGTCACCCCCGATACGCCGTCGGCGTTGGTGAAAGTTTCCGATGTTTCCTTGCGGAGGGGTGCTGTTTGCAGACGAAGTATATCGTAGATGCGGAAACCTTCGCCCCAGAGTTCGTGGCGGCGTTCGAGCAGAATTTCGTCTATGAGTTGCTGTTCGGTGAATGACGATGCGCTTAAAGCGGACAGATTGCGCTTTAAGCGCAATTCGTTCAATGCGGCAATCGCTCCGCCGGCATCGTGCAGACGGGCTTTGCTTTCGGCTTCGACAAGCGCCAATTCAGACGAACGCATCAGGACAATATGCCCGTCGTGGTCGGGATATTTGTTTCTGAATTTTTTGTAACGGTAAAGCTGATATAAGGCTTCCGATGGTTGGGTTGCAATCTCAAACAGAGATTTGCGTATATCTCCCCCTTCAAACGAAGCGACAAAGTGCGGGTCGGGTACGATGCTGTTATATCCGTAATAAAGATTTGTCCCCGATGCGTCAGTGGTATAAGGAGTCGTTTCAATGTAAGACAGATAAGATGCTCCTCCCAAGTTCTGGGTGCGGGTTTGCGGATGTCCCCAAATCCATTCGGGGTTGCTCACGTCGTTGAATCCTTCGGTATACTGCTCAGCCGTCATAATCGGATAGCCCTCCCGCGCTTTGGCTGCATATTGGGCTGCAAGTTCCCACTGTTCGAGCGTCAGGTAAGTTCGGGCAAACAATCCGTAAACCACATTGAGATTGGGACGGTTTTTGACTGCCCGTTCATACCCCGGCAACAAACGTTCGGCTTCACTCAGGTCGCTTATGATTTGGTCATATATTTCCCGCACGGTGGCTCGCGGTTGAGGTTCTGTGCTTGGCGTGGTCGGCGTGGTGTAAACAGGCACTGCTTTTGCAGTCGGGTCTTTGGCATACGTAAACTGATACTGACGCACCAAATTCAGGTAGTTAAACGCGCGCAGCGCATAAGCCTGCCCTTTAAGATGTGCAAACTTTGTTCCGTTGCTTTCGTCGATATTGGCAATGATATTATTGAAATGGTCAATCGAAGTATATTGCAAAGTCCAGAAAAACAGGCAACGGCGGGTAGTGTTGTTGAAAGGGTCTTTATAAGGATACGAATCGCGATAGCCATAACGTCCGTCTCTGGCAATAGCATCTTCGCCCATTACCTCGTGAGTAAGGAAAATTGTCGGCAAACCCGGGTTGTCCTGCGAGGTACTGTTTTCCGTCAGGAAACGAATTGCTCCGTTAACGAAAGCATCAATATTATCAATGGAAGTATATACTTCCGGCGTAGTTATCTGGGTTGCGGGAGATGTTTCAAAAAATTCGTCGCCGCAAGCCGAAAGCAAAGTTGTAAAAATCACGGATATGTATATAATTATACGTTTCATAACTGTATGTATTAATTTTTTGATTTGTTAAAATGAAATATCCAACGTAAAAGAAGCTGCTTTTTGCGCAGGATAACGGTAATAGGTCGAACCTGATACGGTTTGCTCGGGGTCTAATCCCTGATGACCGAAGAAAGTCAGAAGGTTTTCACCGTTGATTCCCAATTTTACGTTTTTCAGATCCAATGCGCTAATCAACTTGCGCGGCAACTGATACGAAAAACTGAGTTGTTTCAAGCGGGCATACGTTGCGTCAAACAAAAAACGTGTCGAAGGAATTGTATTCCAAGAATCGGTTATGTATGTGAGGCGGGGGAAATCGGTGTTTGTGTTTTCGGGCGTCCATCGGTTCAACGCTTCTTTCGACCAGGAACGTCCCGGAGCAGACCCCAAGTGCATAATCATGGGCTGATCGCCGTCGAAAACTTTACCGCCTATGCTATAGGAAAGTAAAAACGAAAGTTCAAAATTCTTATACGTAAATGTGTTGTTTAAACCGCCATAGAAGTCTGGCAATGAACTTCCCTGAAAATACGGCGTTGCTTCGGTCTGATCTTCGGTAACGGTGCGTCCGGTAACATTGCCGTCTTCGTCGGTTACATCCTTATACCATTGCGCTTTTCCGTTTTCGGGATTAACTCCCGCCCATTCCTTGATATAAAAATCATAAACCGAACCTCCTTCAACCATTTTCTTGGTATTTCCGTACTGACCTATCGATCCGGTAAGAATTTCCTTTTGCGGCAATTTGGTTATTTTATTTGTATAATGCCCGAAATTAAGGGTAACATCCCATTTGAAATCTTTGTTTAGTACAGGCGTTCCTGTTATTTGTCCGTCAATACCGCGATTGCTCAGCGATCCGATGTTCGCATCAATCCCGTTGTAACCTGTTGAAGGAGCCAGAGGCTTATTAAACAGCAAATCTTTCGATTGGCGATTGTATACATCTATCTGTGCAATCAGACGATTGTTGAACAAAGCAATATCAACGCCGAAGTTAAGATTGAGATTTGTTTCCCATTTTAATTCCGGCGTAGGAAGGTCGGACGGAAGCAGCCCCAGGCGGTCTAAACTGTTGTAAATCGAATAAAACCCGCCGTAAGCATAATTGCCGACATTGTCGTTGCCTTGCGCTCCATAACTGAAGCGGAGATTTAAATTATTTATATCCTTAACGGATTTGAGAAATTCTTCGGATTTGACATTCCAGGAAGCGCCTGCCGACCAGAAATTACCCCAGCGCGACTGTTTGCTGAAACGCGAAGAGCCGTCTCGCCGGAAACTTGCCGAAAAATAATAGCGGTGCAGGAAATCATAATCGAATTTGCCTAACCAGCTTGACAGGTGATAATCGCTCGAAGTTCCCGAAAACGTGCCGCTGGTGGTTCCTGCCGAAGGTTCGGTTTTTCCAAGCACCTGAAATCCCGAACGGCTTCCCGACAGGGACGAGGAGTTGCTTACATATACTTCAGGTCCGGCAAGGAGATTGAAAAAGTGTTCATCCCTGATGTTCTGCGAGTAATCAATAAAACTGTTTAGCGTATACTGCAGGTTGCGGCTGCTGCTCCGGCTTGCCGAGCCGGCTCCTTCGGTGATAACTCCCGTACTGTAATAGGAATGGGAATAAGAGTGTGAAGTTCCTGCGCTGTAATCGACTGCGGCGGTTGTTTTCCAGAGTAGTCCTTTCAGAAAGGTGATGTTGAAATTGGTTCTTGCCGTAATCGCATCGGTTTTGTTGCCGAAAATGCTGTGCGCCGCGCTGCCAAGAATGTTAGAGCCTGAGGAAGCCGTTGTAGGGCGCCATACGCCATAATCGTATTTCCGATTGCCGCTTTCGTCCAATACATAAGTTCCGTCTGCGTTGCGTTCGTAAACCGGATAGATATTCGAGACGAGGCGTTGGAAATTGGCATAATTGCCGGTGTTGCTGTCTTCCTGCGTGGGCGATTTCCGGTAGGAAGTCGCAACCGAGACATTCGCGCCCGCTTCAAACCATCTGTTTACTTTCGAGAGCAGGCTTGTCCGCAGGTGAAACCGTTCGTATTCGGAAGCGATAATCCAGCCCTTTTCGTTCAGGTAGCCGCTCGAAAAGAAATATTTCGTATTGGCGCTCCCGCCGCCGATGCTCAAATCATATTGCTGACGTATGCCCGTGCGGGATATGGCTTTGCCCCAGTCGTCATTCCAAAGAGGCGTTGCGCCGGCTGCAAGTTTTCCGTCTACGCCCACAGGAACGGGATAATTCGACCCGTAGATATTTACTTTCAGGGCGTCAACCAAATTGGCGGAAGCATATTCGGCTGCTTCCGCCGCTGTTTTCCCCTGATCTAACTGCGTGTTGCGGATGGCTTCCCATTGCAATTCGTAATATTCGTTAGTTGTCAAATATTCGTAATCTTTCACGGCACGCCCCGTAAACCCGTAAGAAGACGAGAAATTGACGGTTGGTTTAACATTCAGGTTTCCTTGCTTGGTGGTAATCACAATCACGCCGTTTGCGCCGCGCGACCCGTAAAGAGCGCTGGCTGTAGCATCTTTCAATACGGAAATAGACTGGATATCTTTTCCGCTAATATTGCTGACGCTCGCACCCGGAACGCCGTCAACTACGTACAAAGGCGAAGTGAAAGCATTGACCGAACCTATTCCTCTGATGTATAAAGACGCATCGCTACCGGGTTGCCCCGCCGAAGCAATGGATTGCAGCCCCGGAACCGTTCCCTGCAAGGCTTTTCCAAGCGTAGTAACCTGCAATTTCTCCAATTCTTTGGCTCCAACAACTGCCACCGAACCTGTGTAACTCGACTTTTTTGCCGTTGTGTAACCTACTACAACTACTTCTTCAAGCGTTCCTGCGTTTTGTTGAAGATTGATTACTACGGGTTCTTCGATTTCATATATGTCGATTTCCTGTGTGTTGTATCCCAAATAACTTATTGTCAAAGTGAGGGGAAACGACTTGTTCGTAGAGATTGCAAAACGTCCGTTTGCATCGCTCACGGTTCCTTCATTACTTGATTTTACGGATATGTTCACTCCGACAAGAATGTCTTTTGTCTCCGCGTCCAATATCGTCCCACCAATCTTTTGCTGTGCAAACAGCGTGAATGACGAGAAAAGTAAAAGTAAAAGTAATTTAATTTTGTTCATGTTTTATTTAAATAACTATTCAAAATAGACCGAAGTTTTCGAGAACGAATCGGGAACGCTCTTTTTCGCTGTTTCAACCCTGGCTCCTTTCGTCGGATTAGTCAGAACGGCGTATGACAGCCCTGTTGAATAAGCAATCGAAAATTCGGGACAAATGTAGAGGGTTGTCCGGATACGTGCAATACCATAAATATAGTATTTTTTGTTAAAAACACGTTGCTCTGCCCGCTCCCCGTCATTGCGAGCCGCGATAGCGGCGCGACAATCCGGAAAACAGAACCGTACACGTCATTGCGAGGCGAAGC
>JAIRKG010000041.1 GCA_031260235.1 Dysgonamonadaceae bacterium
ATTTGCTCACTTCAAACCACCTCCTGTATGATTTGCTGTACAATCCCAACGAAACGCTTTTTATGAAAAAAGGCAAAGAGCAGGGCGCAACGGTTAAAAACGGGCTGGAGATGCTTTTGTTGCAGGCTTTTGCGAGTTGGGATTTTTGGAAAGAATCGCCCTCCGCCGCTCTCTATTAAAAATTAATCTCGCGGGGGAAGTCTCCCCCCCGCTCCAGCCGCCTGCGGCGGGCTTCCGCTTCCCCCTCTGCGGGGCTTCGCCCCGCAACGCCCCCGTCCTGCGCCACACCCCGTCATTGCGAGCCGCGCCACCCCGTCATTGCGAGCCGCGCCACCCCGTCATTGCGAACTGCGAAGCAGTGAAGCAATCCGGAGAAAAACCTCATTGCGATAACAAAAACGAGCGGCGCGTTCCCGTCAGCGAGTGACGCGTTCCCGTCCGCGAGCGGCGCGTTCCCATCCACGAGTGATGCGTTCCTATCCGCGAGTGATGCGTTCCCATCCGCGAGCGGCGCGTTCCCATTCGCGAGTGATGCGTTCCCATCCGCGAGTGATGCGTTCCCATTGCTGAGAGACGCGTTCCTATCCGCGAGCGGCGCGTTCCCATTGCTGAGAGACGCGTTCCTATCCGCGAGCAGCGCGTTCCCATTGCTGAGAGACGCGTTCCCATCCGCGAGCAGTGCGTTCCCATCCACGAGTGATGCGTTCCCATCCGCGAGCGGCGCGTTTCCAATAATGAGCGATATGTTCCCATTTCCGTCATATCTGTTTCGTTTCCAAAAAACAGTGCAAATCTGTACAAAAAAATCAATTATTGGAACGCGCCACTCGTTTTCGGGAATGGATTACTTCACCGCTCCGCTCCGTCATTGCGAGGATGAAGCCCGAAAAAATAGCGCAATGTTGGGAAAGCACGCTGCTTCATACATCTTATTATGAGTTGAGAAAAGAGAGTTTCGATTACATTGACAGCAATCAATTAAATTATAACAATTTATCAGCTGGTTTTTGTCTGTATGGAAACCGCGGATATATTGAAATGAAACAGGAGGGGAAAATAGTTAAAGCTTCGGATTTAAATGTAAAATATTTTATTTCCAACTTGGAAGATGAAAAGTGAAGCACTACCCCAAGTTATACATCTCTCCCCCAAACAACAAAGGCGACAGATGTACATCTGTCGCCTTTACTTTCTCTCCGGATTGCTTCGGGCTTCACCTTCGCAATGACGAGAGGTGGAGGAATAGCCCCTCCTGCTTATTCATTACCATACCCGATTTCCCCGTGCTGGGAAATATCAAGACCGATTTCCTCCTGCAACTCCAAAACGCGAAGCCCAACCGTTTTATCTACAATTTTGAACAGAATGAAAGTCATCACCGCACTGAAAACAACAGCGACTATATTCACTACTGCCTGTACGCCCAGCTGATGCCAGTCGCCATACAAAGCGCCCTGCTGTCCGCCGTCGCCGGTGACGAACTGCGTGGCAAAAACACCGGTCAAAATTGCACCGACAAAACCGCCCATTCCGTGAACGCCAAAAGCATCCAGCGAATCGTCGTATTTCAGTTTGGGCTTGACATATGCCACGAAAGCATAACATACGATAGCGGAAACCGATCCGATAAAGAGCGACCCCATGGCGTCGACCGTTCCAGCAGCCGGCGTAATGGCTACCAAACCGGCCACCGCCCCCGTGCAAATACCGATTACGGTCGGCTTTTTATTGATAATCCACTCCAATATCATCCACGTTGTGGCGGCTACGGAAGTTGCCAAATGAGTTACCAGGAAAGCATTGGCGGCAAGCCCGTCGGCAGCAAGCCCGCTGCCGGCATTAAATCCAAACCAGCCCAGCCACAGTAAAGCCGTACCCAGCACAACAAAAGGAATATTGTGGGGTATCATCATGGAAGTACCGTATCCCTTGCGTTTGCCCAGCATGAGCGCCATCACTAGCGCTGAAATACCGGCGTTGATATGCACCACCGTACCGCCGGCAAAGTCGATCGCTCCCATTTGCTGCATCCATCCGCCGCCCCAAACCCAGTGAGCCATCGGGTTATATACCAAAATCGTCCACAGGATTGAAAACAGCAGAAAGCCCGAAAATTTAATCCGTTCGGCAAAAGCACCTATAATCAAAGCAGGAGTTATTACCGCAAATTTACATTGAAACAAAGCAAACAACACTTCGGGAATATCGCCGCTCGTAAGCGCATCTTTATCAATGCCGTAAAGGAAAAATTTATCCATCCCCCCTACGATTTCACCTAACCAGCTACCCTGAAAACTTGTGCCGAAAACGGCCGTATAACCGTATACAATCCATTCAACGGTAATCACGGCGGTTAAAACTACGCATTGCATCATTACGCTCAACACGTTTTTGCGACGAACCATCCCGCCGTAGAAAAATGCCAGTCCCGGCAAGGTCATCAACATAACCAGCATGGTTGCAGCTAAAATCCAGGCCGTATTGCCCGAATTTAACACCGGAACTTTCTCTGTCTGTGCAAACAAAGTTTGAGTGAGCATCAATAGTCCGGCCATTACAAAACAAATTATTTTTTTCATCATAAATATTATAAACCAAATTAATCTTAATTTTAATTACTTATTATAAAGCGACTCGTCACCATAGTCTCCGGTTCGAATACGCACCGACTGTTCGATTGAAGAAATAAACACCCTTCCGTCGCCGCTTTCGCCGGTGTAAGCCGATTTTAATATGGCGTCAATAGATTTTTGTACATTCACGTCCCTCACGACAAATGAAATATACACGCGGTCGATAGCATTGATGTCGTAGGCTATACCTCTGAATATCAATCCCTGCTTGGCGTCGCCCTGCCCTTTAACGTCCCACCACGACAAAAAATCAATGTCGGCGTCGTGTAAGGCACTCCGGACTTCCGTAAATTTAGATTTTCGAATGATTGCTTCAACTTTTTTCATAATACTAACATTTTTAAATTAATATAATTTTATCGGACAATAAACAAGCAGACACATATTAGTTATACGCCGTTTCACCATGTTCATAAATATCCAAACCTTCTTCTTCAACACGCCTTGATACACGCAGTCCAAACATTACATCCAATAATTTGAAAATCACATATCCGGCAACCAAAGCCCAAAGCCCAACGATAACGGCTCCTGTCAATTGGGCAAGCGTAAAGCCTGCGCCGTAGCCATAAAACAAGCCGCCATCGGTAGCCAGCAGACCGGTCATAACCGTTCCGATAAAACCGCAAACACCGTGTACGGAAGAAGCACCCACAGGGTCGTCAATTTTCAAAACACGGTCGATAAACTCAACGGACAATACCATAACCGACCCGCACACCATACCGATAATAATCGCTCCTATGGGCGATACAACGTCGCAACCGGCTGTGATTCCAACCAAGCCGGCCAAAACGCCGTTCAAAGTGAGCGACAGAGACGGCTTTTTGTATCTCAACCAAGCCGTAAGCAAAGCAAAGAAACCGCCGGCGCAAGCTGCCAGATTAGTTGTCAGGAATACGTGGGAGATTGCCGTGCGATTTTCTTCACCCGAAGCCGCCAGTTGTGAACCCGGATTGAATCCGAACCAGCCGAACCACAGAATGAACACGCCGAGAGCCCCTACCATCAAATTATGCCCCGGTATGGCTTTCGACTTACCGTTTGAACTGTATTTGCCGATACGCGGTCCCAATACCATTGCGCCCATCAAAGCAATCCATCCGCCAACGGAATGGACAATGGTCGATCCCGCAAAATCATGGAAAGTCGCTCCAAATGCGTTCATCATAAAACTACCTTCATCGCCGTTCATCAGCCAGCCGCCACCCCAGGTCCAATGCCCCGAAACAGGGTAAATCAATACGCTGACAAGAACGGTATAAATCAAATATATGGAAAATTTGGTTCTTTCGGCCATAGCCCCTGAAACGATTGTGGCCGCCGTAGCGCAAAATACGGTTTGAAAAACCAAAAATCCTTCAACCGGCAAATCGGTCGGGTTTATATCTAATTTGAAAAAATTCGGCGAGCCGATGAAACCGCCTTCACCAAACATAATACCATAACCGACAAAGAAAAACAGCAAAGAACCCAGCATAAAATCCAAAAAGTTCTTCGTTAATATATTAGCCGTATTTTTTGTTCTCGTAAAACCGGCTTCAACCAGAGCAAACCCCGGTTGCATAAAGAATACAAGCATGGCTGCCAATAACATCCATACCGTATCTAACGATAAACCCAGTTCGTTCGCAATGTCCAAAGCAGGCACCGAAGCTTCTATGGCTTCTACTATAACGGGTCCTTCCTCAACCGGTAAGGTTTCTGTAGAATCCTGTGCGCTGATCTTTGAAACGAAAGTAATACTTGCAACTGCAATTAGAAAGAAGAGAACGAATTTTCCATGCAACGATTTAAAATAATTTTTCATAATTCATCATTTTTTTAGTTACTTTGTATTATTCGAATTAAAAAGGGTGGTATCCCCTCTTTCCCCTGTACGAATACTGATCGCATCCTCAGCAGGAAAGATAAAAATTCGTCCGTCACCAATTTCTCCCGTACAAGCTGCCTTTTGAATTGCCCTGACGGCTTTTTCCACATTAATGTCTCGAACGATAATACTTAACGAATACCGTTCAATGTAGCTCGTGTCGTAAACAATACCGCGGTAAATTCGTTCTTCCCTGTCCTTGCCGACTCCTCTTACTTCCGAATAAGAAAACCATTCAATGTCCGTCGCAATCAAAGCTTCTTTTACGTCGTCAAATTTAGTCTTACGAATAATTGCTTCAATCTTTTTCATACCCAAGTTAATATTAATTACTTTACTCTAATTGCCTGTGTAAATTGACAGGCATATTTTAATTTTTATGTTGTTTTGTATGTTAGGAATATAAAGAAACGGCATTTTATTTCTAATACGGCGCAAAGATATATCATTTTATTCACACAAAAAAAATATTCCGATAACTTTTTTCAAAGAAAAATTACTATTGTATTATTAATCAGTAGAATAAAATTTTTAAAAAGATTAAAAAGATATTTTTTAGAAAAAACTTAAATAAAATGATTAAAAAATTTGCACAGTTAAAATAAAATGCTTTACTTTGCGGCGTGAAATACATCTCATTGTATTATATCTGTTGTCGTTAATGAATGGCAAAAAGATTGTAATGGTTATTAAATTTTCATATTAAAAACAGATTAAAAAAAATGAAAAAGTTAGTTTTGGTATTCGGAATTGTGGTATGGACATGCTGCAACGTTAAGGCTCAGGAGAGTCGTTTGGATTTTTCTGTAGGAGCGGACTTAGTTAGTTCGTATGTATGGCGCGGCGCTCATCAAACGAAAGCAGCTATTCAGCCTGCTGCAAGTTTAAGCGTAGGCGGGTTTTCATTGTCGGCATGGGCAAGTACGGAAATTGTCGGTCCGCAGAAAGAAGTCGATTTCACTTTGGGATACAGCGCAGGCAACTTGTCGCTGGTTATCACCGATTATTGGTGGGAAGGTGAACGCAACGAACACCCCGACCGAAGCCACGGATTTTTTAGACCCACAAAACACCTTTGGGAAGGAAGCGTGGGTTATGTCCTGCCGTTGAAATCTTTTCCGTTGAGTCTCAGTGCAAATGTTATGTTTGCAGGAAACGACGACAATGAAGACAATGGAGAAGATGTCAGGACTGGAGATGGCAAAAACGATTACTCCACTTACATTGAAGCGTCTTTTCCGTTTGCAATTAAAGACGTCAGTTTAGATGCAAGCCTTGGCGCTACGACGCATAAAGGGCTTTACGCAACGGAGGCATCAGTGATTAATATCGGTTTGAAAGCAAGCAAGGAAATTAAAATTACGGACAGTTTTTCTCTGCCGGTCTTCGGACAGATAATTGCTAATCCTCACCGTCATAGCGAAGATATTTTCTTTGTGTTTGGGATTAGTTTATAAATTGGTTTAGTATTGGTGAGATGTCTTTCAATAGTCTGATTCTCCTGTTGGTGTGAGATATTGCTCCGTGCCGGCAGGAGAATTATTGAGTTGTAAAAAACAAAACAATTAGAAACAAATAAAAAAAAATAAAAAATGTCGAATTTAAGATTTAAAGCTGTTGAAGAAGCGTACAAGAAGAAAGCGGTAGTTGTATCTGCCCCTGAACAGTTGACTTCCGATTATTACGGAAAATATGTTTTCAACAAAGAGCAGATGGCCAAGTATTTGTCCAAAAAAACTTTGGATGAACTTGTCAATGTCATTGAGAAAGGGGAAACTTTGAACCGCGAACTTGCCAATCTCGTTGCGGCAGGCATGAAAATGTGGGCAACGGAAAAAGGCGCAACGCATTATACCCATTGGTTTCAACCGCTTACCGAAGGAACTGCCGAAAAGCACGATTCATTTATTGAGTATTCCGGCGGTCCGGGAAGCGCAATCATTGAGGAATTTTCCGGAAAACTCCTTGCTCAGCAAGAACCTGATGCCTCGTCATTCCCAAGCGGAGGTATTCGCAACACCTTTGAAGCGCGTGGTTATACGGCTTGGGATCCGTCTTCCCCCGCTTTTATTGTTGATGATACGCTTTGTATCCCTACCGTTTTCATTTCTTACACCGGCGAGGCTTTGGACTACAAAACACCTTTGCTGAAGTCTTTGAATGCAGTGGATAAAGCGGCTACGGAGGTTTGCCATTATTTCGACCCGTCTGTAAAGAAAGTCTATTCTTATTTGGGATGGGAACAGGAATATTTTCTGGTTGATGATGGATTGTATGCCACCCGTCCCGATTTGATGCTCACCGGACGTACCTTGCTGGGACACGAGTCGGCGAAAAATCAGCAGTTGGAAGACCACTATTTCGGTTCGATTCCAACGCGCGTGCAGGCTTATATGAAAGATATCGAATTTGAAGGATATAAATACGGTATTCCGTTGAAAACCCGTCATAACGAAGTGGCTCCCAACCAGTTTGAACTGGCTCCGATTTTCGGTGAAACCAATTTGTCGGTCGATCAGAACCTGCTGATCATGTCGATTATGAAGAAAGTTGCACGCCGTCACGGGTTCCGTTTGCTGCTGCACGAAAAACCGTTTGCCGGCATCAACGGTTCGGGTAAACACAACAACTGGTCACTGGGAACGGATACGGGCGTAGGTCTTTTGACACCGGGCAAAACGCCGGAAGAAAACTTGCAATTCATCACTTTCGTGGCGAATATTCTGATGGCTGTTTATAAATATAACGCTTTGCTGAAAGCTTCGATTATGACGGCTCAAAATGCTCACCGGCTGGGCGCTAATGAAGCTCCTCCCGCCATTATTTCCGCATTCATGGGAACACAAGTGTCTGCCGTATTGGACAAACTGGAAAAGAGCAGTAGCGAAGAAGCGATCGTAATCGATGCCAAGCAAAAAATGAAACTGGGCGTTGCCAAAATACCCGAAGTGCTTTTGGATAATACCGACCGCAACCGCACTTCCCCGTTTGCTTTCACCGGCAACCGCTTTGAATTTCGCGCCGTAGGTTCTTCGGCAAACTGCGCTTCCGGTATGATTACGCTGAATGCAATTGTTGCCGCTCAACTGATCGAATTTAAGAAAGACGTAGATAAAAAAATCAAAGCGGGAACGGCTAAGGAAAAAGCGATTTTCGATATATTGAAAGAATATATCAGAATCTCGAAGCCAATCCGTTTCGACGGAAACGGTTACAGCGACGAATGGAAAGTCGAAGCCGCCAAACGCGGTTTGGACGGGGAAACGAGTGTTCCCGTCATCATTGACGCTAACACAACTCCCGCAGTGGTAAAAATGTTTGAAAGCGTCGGTGTTTTCAGCGAAAGGGAATTACACGCGCGCAATGAAGTGAAATGGGAAACTTATACGAAGAAAATCCAGATTGAAGCGCGTGTTTTGGGCGATTTGGTAATGAATCATATCATTCCGACCGCAACCAAATATCAATCCGCCCTGCTGGACAGCGTTTACAAAATCAATCAGATTTTCGACAAGGCGAAAGCAACCAAACTGTCGGCTCATGATTTAGGAATCATTGAAGAAATTTCGGAACGGATAGCAACCATCAAGTCGAAAGTGGAAGGATTGATTGAGGCGCGGAAAGTGGCGAACAAGATTAAAAGCGAAAGGGAAAAAGCGATTGCCTATCACGATAAGGTTTTGCCTTATTTCGATGAAATCCGTTACAATGTCGATAAATTAGAATTGATTATTGACGATGAATTATGGCCGTTGCCAAAATATCGGGAATTGCTGTTTATTCGATAAATCGTGTACTTCAAGTAAAGAGCCGCCAATGTTGAGAAATATTGGCGGCTCGTTTTTTAAATACACATTTTTATTCATATCCCAAGTTAAAATGCCTGTTTTGCGTCAACGCCTGCTTATTTTTCATTACTTCATAGAAGGTAGAGATGTCCTTGCCTTAGAACAGAAAGTTGCGCAGGCTTAGCGCAAGAAGTTGTGCTATCTGAATAGTTACAAATTAATGAATCATACTTCTCGCAAAATTCGAAAAAATCCTGCTCCCCGGTCGAAATACGTTCCTTCGCACTGAAAAAA
This sequence comes from Dysgonamonadaceae bacterium, assembly GCA_031260235.1. Taxonomy (GTDB): domain Bacteria; phylum Bacteroidota; class Bacteroidia; order Bacteroidales; family Azobacteroidaceae; genus Azobacteroides. The sequence goes on from JAIRKG010000041.1 coordinate 8,589, forward strand.
GTTCTCTAAAACGCCGTTTTGCTTCAATTCATCGGGAGTTCCCACCGTAAGCCCTTTGTGTTTATCCATCAGCCAAAGTTTGTCGGCAATCTGCAAAGCCAGTTCCAAATCGTGGGTAGAAAGGAAAATCGTTTTACCCGATTGAACGGCTAATGAGTGCAGGAAGCGCATAATCTCTACTTTACTCGGAAAGTCCAGGTAAGCGGTCGGCTCGTCTAAATAGACGACAGGCGTTTCTTGAGCCAATGCTTTGGCAATCATTGCTTTTTGCCTCTCTCCGTCGCTCAGGGTGTGAATCGAATGATTGGACAGTTTTTCGATTTTCAGGGATGCAATCGCTTCGTTGACAATCGTTTTATCCTTACGATTCAGCCTGCCCCAAAAACCGGTATAGGGATTTCGCCCCAGGCTGATTAAATCACGGACGGTCATATCGCGGACATCTATTTTTTCAGTTAGTACAATGCCGACGGTTTGGGATAATTCCTTCCCTGAATAAGCCTCAATTTGTTTCGTAAAGATGTGGATTTCACCGGCTAATTTCGGTTGGGAACCTGAGAGCGTCCGCAATAAAGTAGATTTACCTGCGCCGTTTGCCCCGAGTAGACAAGTCAGTTCGCCGCTGAGAATAACGGCGTTAAGATTTGCGGCTATGATTTTCGCCGGATAGCCGACAGACAGGTTTTTAATACAGATTGCTGTGTTTTCCTGCATTGTGGATTGGGTAGAACCATTTACCGTTTGAAAATTAAATTGTGGACTTGGAGGGAGTCGAACCCTCGTCCAAACGAGGAATTAATTTGCTTTCTACATGCTTATCCTTATTTTCGTTTTCGACCCAATACAAGGCTAAGGCTACCGATTATTGAGCTTATTCCCTCAGTTTCGCCTGAAAGTAGGGATGTCTTTCAAACTATCTCCGATATTCCTGCGCCGCCGATTCGGACTGCTTCGAAGCCAGAGCTTCCGGGCGACGTCTCGTTCCGATTCCTTGAACCGGAATGAAGCTATGATCTACTATGCTTCAATCAAGCAGCGAGAGCGTAAGTATTTTCGCCAATTAATTGTTGTCATCCGAGATTATAGTGCCGAACAACGACGCACTGCATGCTTACAAACCACTTCTGCCCGCTGTCAAAACCAGTCAAGCCCATGAATATCTAATTGTTTTCGCGTGCAAAGGTATAACCTTTTTTTTATTCCTGCAAATTTTTGCGGATGTACTGCCTCTCGTATGTCCGCCTGTGCCGACGCACATTTTCGGCATAAGTACACTTATATATCAAGCCTATATTAAACTTTTTCCCCGAAGCAAAGTCTTATTTGTCGATTAAAACATACAAATTCAGTTTTTATATATGAAAAGTTTATCTTATATCTTTATCTTCATTTTCGGCGCATTGCCGGTTTTCTCTCAACAAAATCTCTCCATGTCGGGTACGTTGGTCGATCAATCAAATAACGGCGAGCCGGTTGCGGCGGCAAGCATCGAATTGCTGATGCTGAAAGACAGCGCGTATGTCGCAGGTACAACGAGCGACAGGAATGGAATATTCACGCTCAAAAATCTGTCGCCGAACAACTATATTCTGAAAGTTTCTTTTATCGGATATATGCCTGTGTTTAAGAATATTTCCCTGACCGGAAACAGGCTGTCCTCCGATTTGGGACGGATAGAAATGACTGTCAATGATATTCTGTTGGCGGAAGCCATAATCGAAGGCAAAAGTCCGGAAATCATTGTCAAGAACGACACGATGGAATATGACGCAAGCTCTTATAAAATGCCGGAAAATGCCATGGTAGAAGACCTGCTGAAGAAACTCCCCGGCGTGGAAGTCGATAAGGACGGCGGGATTACTGTGAACGGCAAGGAAGTCAAAAAGTTCAAAATTGACGGTAAAGATTTCTTTTCCGACGACCCGCAGGTAACGTCCAAGAACCTGCCCGCAGAAATAGTCGATAAACTGCAAGTGATTGACGAAAAGTCCGACATGGCGCGAATGACCGGCTTCGACGATGGCGAAGAATCGACCATCATTAACCTCACCATCCGTTCGGGCATGAAGAAAGGTATGATTGGCAACGCTCTTGCAGGACTTGGCGCAGACGTTAATATCGACAGCGACCTGCGCTATCAGGGCGCCGCGTTCGTCAACTCCATGCAGGACGAAACGCGATATACGCTGATCCTCGGCAGGAATAATAACAACAACATGGGCGCAGCCGACATGGGCGCTAATCGTTTCGGTGGTATGCGCATGAGGCGCGGCGGAGGCGGAGGCGTCGCCACGTCCGATATGTTGATGATGAATATGAACAAGGAATTCTCGCCAACGTTTAACCTCAACGGCGACTTTCGGGTTATGGGCAGTGACCGCTTTTCTGACGACAGAAGCGAAAGCGTTACAAACAGAAACGGCAACACCCGGCAAAAAGATAATACTTCTTCGCAAAACAATTACATATCAAATAACTTCGCGGCAAACTTTACGCTGGAATGGAAACCCGATACGTTGAATACCCTGACGTTCCGCCCGAATATCGGTTATAACAACAGTCGTAGCGCCGAACACGGAACTTCTGCCCGCTATAACCTCTTGGAAAATGATGTCTTAGGCGATACTATTTTTAAATCACGGTCAGACGCTAATACCAAAGGATATGGTTATGACGTCAATGCGACCCTTGATTATGCACACCGTTTCAGCGGCAAGCAGGGGCGGGTTTTCAGCGTCAACGCGCAGGGCGGTTACAACGCAAGCGTTTCTATGGAGCGTTCGACAACCTTGTATGACAACCCGACTTCTTTATACCGCAACCTGAATCAGCAGGACGAAAACAGCGACCGTTCGGCAAACTACCGCGTTTCCGTTTCTTACGTCGAGCCTTTGTGGAAAAATGCATTCCTGCAAGCCTCATACCGCATTGCCGGTAATGATATGAAAGGAATTAACAGTACGTTTGACGTGAGCGGCGAAACAACGGCGAAACGTGTGGATAGCCTCAGCCGTTCCACCGTCCACAATTCCATTACGCAGCGCATTGGGTTGAGTTTGAAGTTTGTCCGTCCAAAATACAACTATACCGTTGGGTTTAACATTGATCCTTCCCATTCGGAAAACAAGACTTATCAGCCATATAACCGGCAAACGCTTGATTTACCTTATACGGAAGGCGGACAGTTGGCGAATGTGATGGGCGATTCACTGTTTTCGAGCATTCCACAGACGGTTACCAACTTCTCGCCAACGTTCAATTTCAATTATAACTTCGGGCAACGCTCCAACCTGCGTATCAATTACGACGGCGAAACCAATCAGCCGACGGCGCGGCAATTGCGTAACTATATCGACAAGAGCAACCCGACAAGTTGGGAAAAGGGAAATCCGAATTTGAAGCAGGGCTATTCCAATAATTTGCGCATGAAGTTTCAAAAATATGTTCCGAAAACGCAACTGATGTACAACACATCTATCGACGGCGGTTTCTCCATCAACGACATTGCGGCAACTACGGAATGGCAGGGCGATTCGATTAGGACCACGTCTTATGAAAATATAAACGGAAACTGGAACGCCAATCTGTTGGGAATGTTCAATATTCCGCTGAGAAACAAGAAGTTTTCAATCGGCAATTTCGCCTACTTCAGGTTGACGAACCAAAACAGTTATATCTCGGACGAAGCGGATGCAAATAATATCAAGAACACGATGAAAACTTATATTATCAACAATCGCGCAAGCATCAATTACCGTTCCGAACTGTTCGACATAGGAACGGAATTATCAGTGGGCTATACGCATATTGCCTCCTCTATCCGCAAAACCGATAATAAGGAAACGTTGAATTTGGGCGTCGGCGTGAACACAACCTGGTATTTGCCCTATAATATCACGATCGACAGCGACATTAACTACACGCGGCGAAGCGGATCATTTGCCGAATATAATATTCCTGAGACAATATGGAACGCCGCTATCACCAAGCAATTGTTTAACAAACACTACGGTGCCGGCTCGCTGAAACTGCATATTTACGACATCCTGCAAAACCGCAGCAACATCTCCGCATCGGCAATAACCAACGGCTACCGTATCTCGGAAGCCAATGTTATCCCCAGCTATTTTATAGGCAGCTTCATCTACAAGTTCTCAATATTCCCTAAATCAAGTTCGATTTCTGAAAATGACTTTCGCCGCGAAGCGCCCGGACCGTGGCGCGGCGGAAGATTTTAATCTTTGGAATTATCCCTTATAATATTGTTAGCATCCTCGCCTTGTCATTCCCCCTTTTTCTTTTTTTCTTTTCCCCCGCTGGCGCGGGAAATGCTAACGTAGCTTGCCCTTGCATCCTCGCCGCCACATTACGCCGCCCTAATGCATGAGTGAATAGAAGCCTGCTTCTACGATGAGCCGCCGCTTGCTTCTACGGTAAGTAGTCGCTTGCGGCTACGGCGAGTAGTCGCCTGCCTCTACGATGAGTAGTCGCTTGCGGCTAATACGAAAGCAAGGTGGAGAGAGAGGTGGAAATGAGGTATACCCGCCTATTTCGCCAGCAACCTGTGCCCAATCCGGCAATACATGCACTTTTTCTTTTCGCAGTATTCCCTTTTGAGTTGAATCAGGGCTTGAGTATCGCCGGCATTTTCGATCTTGACTCCAGCGTCGTCGAAGAGGGTGACGATATGGTTTTTTTCAGGTTTCAGCGATTCCAGCAGCAGGAAGGCTCTTTCGATATGCTGTTCCGAACCGTTCTTTTTGCCATAGGCGAAAAATAAAGGCACAACGACGTTTATCAACAGGTTTTGCTTTGCCTGCATACCCAAATATTTGGTTTTCCCGATCGACTCCTTTTCAAAGTGATAGTGCGTAAACCAGAACTCGCTGAGTTCGGTAACGAAAAGCGAATGCAGTTTTTCATCTTCAGCAGTTTCCAGTATCTGAGACGCTAATCCCTGTTTGTTGCCGACAACGCCAGCCAGTTGCAGTATTTTGATGTGCGGGAAATTGTTGGGACGTGTGCGCAAATTCCTGAATATATAGGATTCAAGCGGCGTTAATTTATATTTTTTGCGAAAGAAGATATATTCCCTGCGAAGTTGGGAATAATATTCATTGTCTGGTTTTTCCTCATCCAGTAATCCCGCCTGTCCCAAAAACAATGCTTCGATTTGAGCAGGGGAATCGTGATGCTTAAGAACGATTTTCAGCGGAAGGCTTTTTGCCAAGCGTTCAAAAGCGTCGTTGTTGATACCGAAACCGTAACTACGCGCCAAAGCAACGTAAAACATTTCGTTCCAATCGCCCCTGTATTCGTCCAGCAGGCGAAGCAAATCGCCGGTTTTCCGTTCCAGACGCTCGGTGAGAAGTGCATTCTTCCAGTCCGAAAGATAAATTTCAGGAATTTCGCGCACTTTGAACAGGCATGGAACGGACAATTCGCTGTAGAGCAGAAGTCGATAGCTCGTCTTGATGCGTTCGGGAATTGCCATTACCCATTGCGGAATCGAACGTCCCGACCTGTCGAATATGGCCGGTAAGTCCAACCGCTCAACAACGTGCAGCACAACGGAATTATAGGCTTTGTCGCCGAAATGCCGATGCTTATTCCAGTCGGAAGCTGCCGTGTGAATTTCGACATTCCCCGCCCATGTTTCGCCGTCTATCTTAATTTTTGCATTGAAGAAGTCGGGACCTGCGTCTGAATTATGCACACCTGCATCGAGGATTTCGAGCGCCTTCCCATCGCTTGTAAATAGATTTCCGGATTCATACAGTTTGTATTTCCAGACATAGTGAGATAAGGCTTCCATAAGTTGTTTTGGTGTTTGTTTTGATTTTGCGGAGTGTTGAAAGAGTTTCTACGAACACCGCAACGACCACCCAATCTTCAAAACGGTCGTCTTTCCGATTCTGTTCAACTTGCATAGTTGTTCTATGCTCACGCCATATCTTTTGGAAATAGCATACAGCGTGTCGCCGTTTTTTACTTTATGATATTTTTTTTTGCCGCCGGCTGCATAAACCGATTTGTTACCTTTTTTCGGAGCGCTGTTTTTCTTCGCGGCGGCCGCATAGCGCAATACGTTTGTTCCTTTCAATGGTTTATATTTTCTGTAAAAAGCAATATTAAAATAGGAATTTCCGGAACGGGATTTTTCAAAAACGAAATAATCGTCATAAACACAAAAGTGGTCGAAATCAATTATTTCCGACGGGTCAATGGCATGACCTAAAAAGCGAAATTCAAAATGTAGGTGTGAACCTGTTGAACGGCCTGTGTTGCCGCCCAAGGCTATTGGTTGTCCTGCTTGTACGTTTTCGTCGATGCGAACTAATGTTTTGGATAAATGTCCATATACGGTTTCCAAACCGTTCGGATGCCTGATTACTATGTAGTTGCCATAACCTCTCCGTTCATAATTACAAACACGGATTTTTCCGTCGAATGCGGCATAAATGGTATCTCCCGTCCGAAGTTTGATATCTATTCCGTAGTGAAACCTGCGCTGGCGGGGACCGTAGGGAGAAGTTACTTGCCCTGTAATCGGCATGATAAAGGATGAAACGTCTATTTTGAAAGAATCCGGGGCTATCATGCCGGAATAGGCTTTTACAAATTCATTGTTCCATTCGCCTTCATAGAGCTCGTCGGCAGGAGATTCATTTTCGGTTTCTTTGTCCATCTCAAGTGCCAGAAGCGCTGAATTCATCATCTGTATCTCGTTGGTTCGATTTGACTTGTCGGCAACTAATTTTTGCCTTTCGTTGATTTTCTTGATTTCCTCGCTGCTCAACTCTTTTTTGTTTACCTGCGCATATATGTTTGTCGAAACAATCAAACACAAGATTGCCGCAACTGCTAATCTGTTCAATATATTTTCCATTGTCATTCTATTAATATTCGTCTTGTGCATATAAATGTGGGATCAAAACCGATTTGTAATCAAACAATTCATCAGCATTAAAGAAGCGTTTTACCTCAATTTCCGCAGTTTCGGGAGAGTCGGAGGCATGAATGATATTTTCCTGAATACTCATGCTGTAATCTCCCCTGATTGTTCCCGGAAGAGCGTCTCGCCCATTGGTCGGTCCGGTGATTGCGCGGACAATCCTGACAGCATCCCGCCCTTTCCAGCAGCATACGATAACCGGACAGGCGGTCATGGAGTTTTTAATCCGTTGAAAAATAGGGTTATCTTTTAAGTGTGCATAATGTTCATTTAAAATATCATCCGAAAGCCATATCATTTTCATTCCGGCAAGGAGTAAGCCTTTCTTTTCAAAACGACTAATGACCTCGCCAATCAAAGCCCGCTGAATAGCGCAGGGCTTAAGAATTACAAGTGTTTTTTCCATAATATCAGTTCTTTTTATAGGTGGATACCATCAGTGAATACAAATTAAAGGAATTATTATTAAAATCCCAAATATTTCATTGAATTTTAACAGAATTGCAGATTAATCACTCAAAATCAATCCTGCCAACATGGCGGCAAGCCCGGCAATAACGCTTAACAATATGTAGAAAGCAAGCAAAGGATAGTTCCCTGCCTGATATAAAGAAACATTTTCAGCGGTGAATGTAGAAAAGGTGGTGAACCCGCCGCAAAATCCGACGATGAGCAAGAGCCTCATATCGGCGTCTAAAAACCTGTATTTTGCCGATAATCCGATGAGGAAACACCCGACGATGTTGACGGCAAACGTTGCCCAGGGAAAAGAATCTTGAGCAAAAGGAATCTTTGAAACAAGGAACCGCAGGATGCTTCCGACGCCTCCCCCCAATCCAACTAAAATCAATTGTTTTATCATAATCCTTCCAAAAACGTTGTGAACTCGTCCAACTCACGATGTTCTTTCTTTGTAGGTCGTCCTGTTCCTTTTGCTCGGTCGATGAAACCGCTCATTTTTTGCCATTCAAGAATCTCGTACTGTTCGGGAAGCGTAATATTTTCCATGTATTCCGGAACAAGTTTAGCGCAAACGCGGTTGGAAATCAGCCCCAGCACCTTGAACGAATAAGTAATCGGTGGCTTCCGCACCGAAACGACGTCACCAATCCGGATCATTCGGGAAGGTTTGACTGGCGCATCATTCACCGTAACGCGGTTTTTCTTGCATGCTTCCATGGCAATGGTTCGCGTTTTGAAAATCCGCGTCGCCCATAGCCATTTATCGATGCGTTCTTCCATATTATCTGTTATTGAATTGATTCATCGTAATGTCTATTCCCGCCAAACAAAAGCTTTTAATCATTTCGCAGGCGATTTCGATTCTTTCGGGCAGGTGTTTTTGTTCTTCTTCGGTGAAGGGATTTAATACATAATCAATTTGCGCTCCATGCGGAAAGTTGTTTCCAATACCAAAGCGCAAGCGGTTGTATTGGGTTGTTCCCAAAGTTTCCTGAATGTGTTTCAGACCGTTATGCCCGGCGGCGTTTCCTCTGGGTTTCAGACGAAGATCGCCGAAAGGGAGCGCAAGGTCATCAACAATAACCAGCAGGTTTGCCGGCTTGATGTTTTCCTTTTGCATCCAGTAGCGGATGGCGTTTCCGCTCAAATTCATGTATGTAGAAGGCTTTATGAAGACAAGATGTTTGTTTTTCAGCTTCATTTCGGCAATAGCCCCATAGCGTTTGTTGAGGTCAAAAACAATATTGGACGCTTCTGCCAAAGCGTCCAATATCATAAAGCCAATGTTATGGCGGGTATTTTCATATTCGTTTCCGATATTACCCAGCCCGACAATCAAGTGTTTCATTTTGCTTTCGACGTCCGCGTCGATTTAACGGCGGCAATCACATTGTCTTTGGCGTTCAACAGTTCGAGGTTGTCGAAATGGATATCCCCGACCTGAATGACTTTGCCGGTGCCCAAATTTTCGATGTTGATTGTTAGTTTTTCCGGAAAGTTCCTGTAGAGGCCTTTTACCTTCAATTTTCTCATTTCCTTCGATAGTTTTCCTCCGGCTTTTACGCCTTCGGCCAAGCCTTCCAATTCAATCGGTATTTCTATTACAACCGGTTTTTCTTCAAATATTTGAAGAAAATCAGCGTGCAACAGTTCGTCACTCACCGGATGGAACTGGGTTTCTTTCAGAATGGCTTTGCAATTCTTCCCTTCAATTGTTATATCGACAATCCTAACTTCCGGAGTGTAGATTAATTTGCGGACACTGTCTTTTGTTACTGTGAAGTGGACGACTTCTTCCCCACCGTATAAAACGCAGGGGATTAACGATTCTTTACGATAGTCTTGCGCGGCTTTTTTGCCGATGCTCTCTCTTTTAGAGCCTTTTAATTCAAATAGTTTCATTGTTTTTTTGTGTTACTCAAAATTAGCGCTTCCTAATCTCCCATCACACGGAATTTTAATAAAAGCAGTGCAAAGGTAATGTTTTTTGTTATATCAACCAAATTTCAGCCACTGGAACTAAATGGTTGAAAGTTCTTAGTAGCCCCGAATTGCTTTAATCCCCGGCAAAATCTTCCCTTCAATAAACTCCAGAAGAGCGCCGCCTCCGGTCGATACATACGACATCCGGCCGGCAATGCCGAACTTGTTGACGCAAGCCACCGAATCGCCGCCTCCGACAAGTGAAAACGCTCCCATGTCCGTTGCCTTTGCGATGGCCTGACCTACGGATCTGGAACCGCCGGCAAAGTTTTCAAATTCAAATACGCCCGTAGGCCCGTTCCAGAGTATCGTTTTGGAAGCTTCGATCACGGCGGCGAATTTCTTTTCCGTTTCGGGACCGATATCCAAACCTTCCCAGCCGTCGGGAATTTCACCTGCCGGAACAAACTGCGTTTTTGCATCGTTGCTGAAACCGTCTGCAGCCTTGGCATCAACGGCAAGCACCAAATTCACATTGTTGTCTTTTGCTTTCTCTATCAGGCTCAAAGCCAGATCCAGTTTGTCGTTTTCCACAATCGAATTACCGATTTTCCCGCCCAATGCTTTGGTAAAAGTATAAGTCATGCCGCCTGTAATAATCAGGTTGTCCACTTTGGTAAGCAGATTCTCGATGATTTCGATTTTGGAAGAAACTTTTGAGCCGCCCATAATCGCTGTGAAAGGACGAACGGTGTTTTTCAATACTTTTTCCACAGCGTCAATTTCATTCTGCATCAGGTAACCGAACAGTTTGTGGTCAGCGTCGAAATAATCGGCAATGATGGCTGTCGACGCATGTGCGCGGTGAGCCGTTCCGAAAGCATCGTTTACATAAACCATTGCGTAAGAAGCCAACTGCTTAGCCATTTCTTTCTGATTGGCTTTTTCGGCTTTCTTTGCCGCGGCGGTTTCTTCTTCGCTTGCGTCGGCGCTCAGTCCGCGTGGTTTGCCTTCTTCTGCAGCATAGAAACGGAGGTTTTCCAGCAACAATGCCTGTCCGGGTCGTAATGCGGCCGATTTTTCAACGGCTTCCTGTCCCAAACAATCGTCGGCAAATTGAACAGGAATGCCCAACAAATCGGAAATTCGCCCAAGAATATGCCGCAAAGAATACTTGGATTCCACGCCTTTCGGCCGTCCCAAGTGAGATGCAATAATTACGCTGCCGCCGTCCGACAGAATTTTCTTCAGGGTCGGAATGGCTGCGCGAATACGAGTGTCGTCCGTTATATTGAACTTGTCGTCCAACGGAACATTAAAATCTACACGGACAAAGGCTTTTTGTCCGGAAAAACTGAAATTGTTAATTGTTTGCATATATAAATTAATTAATTGAGTTTTCAAACGCCTGCATGCAGTTGATTAACGCCAGAACTGCCTCCGGCGGAAGTGCGTTATATGTCGAAGCCCTGAACCCGCCGACGGAGCGGTGTCCTTTAAGACCTACCATTCCTTTGGAAACGGCATATTGCAGGAAATCGGCTTCCAAATTCTTGTACTCGTCGTTCATCACGAAACAGATGTTCATCAGCGAGCGGTCTTCTTCAACGGTAACCGTTCCTTTAAACAGTTTGTTGCGGTCAATTTCGGCATACAGCAACGCGGCTTTTTTCCTGTTGCGGCGATATATTTCCGAAAGTCCGCCTATGGATTTCAGCCATTTCAAGGTTTGCAGCGCGGCATAAACCGACACAACGGGCGGCGTATTAAACATCGAACCGTCTTTGATATGGGTGCAATAATCCAGCATGGTTGGAATTGGGCGGCTTACTTTTCCCAGAATATCGTCCCGTACAATCACGAAAGTTACGCCTGCAGGCGCCAAATTTTTCTGCGCTCCGCCATAAATCAGCCCATATTTGCTTACGTCTATCGGGCGGGAGAAAATATCGGACGACATGTCGGCAACCAAAGTTACCGAAGAATCAATATCGTGGTGTATTTCCGTCCCGAAAATCGTGTTGTTGGTAGTAATATGGAAATAATCGGCGTCAGCGGGAATGGTATAATTTTTTGGAATATAGGTGAAATTGTCGGCTTTAGAAGACGCCACCTCTATCACTTCGCCAAACAGTTTGGCTTCTTTCTGCGCTTTGCTTGCCCACGTGCCTGTATTCAGGTAAGCGGCTTTTTTTTCCAGCAAATTGTATGGAACCATGCAAAACTGAAGGCTTGCACCTCCGCCAAGGAACAATACGGAATAGCCGTCGGGAATGTCCAGAATTTCTTTGAATAGGGCGACTGTTTCGTCCGCAACGGCTTGAAACTCTTTGGAGCGGTGGCTCACTTCCATTAAACTCAACTCCGTTCCGGCAAAATTTTTGATAGCATCAACCGTATTATCTATGGTTTCCCGGGACAAGACAGACGGACCCGCATTAAAATTGTACTTTTTCATATGTGACTTGTTTAATTAATGAAGAATATTTATGGCTGCAAAGGTACTATTTTTTCTTTATTTCCGCATCACAAAGAGACAAGTTATTTTTGATATACTCCAAAATCCGAAAAACCCGCGCGTCATTGCGTAACGGCGAAGCAAGCCGGAAAAAGAAAAACCCGACAAATCTTGGCGACTTGTCGGGTTCAAAAAGAAAAGATTAGATTGATTGATTTAGATTACTATTTTTCTGCTCCATCCGGAACTGCCTTTGACAATCAATACTGAACCGGAAGGGGCGTGTATGCTGTTGAGTTCTACAACTCTGGTATCTGTGTTTGCAGGAATGGGGGCGTCTGTCCGGAATAACTCTGCACCGCTAACGGAATAGATTGAAACGTATGCTTCTTGCGTCAACCCAACAACCAACCAACCATCGTTTACATAAACATTGAAATACCACACCAAGTCTGTCAAACCCTCAATTACTTCGGTGGTGGTGGCTGAACGCCACGCGATTAAGTCGTCGGTTTCAATTTTTCCCGCATCAGTTAGATATGAGATGAATCTGTCCCATGCCGGTTTTTGGGATTGGGCATTTTTATCCCGTATTTTTTGCACTTCTTCTTTATTAAGCAAATTCTCAACAGCCGGATAACCGTCCGACAAATAGGACTTTGAGCCTTTGACGACCAACGTTAAATGATTGTAAACATAGTTGGCAATCTCCGAACTGATGCGAACCGAATCGCCCAGCGGTTCCAATGTGAAAAAAAGACCGGTACGCACTTTGAGTTCGTCAAGATTTACATTTTGCGTAAATCCAATTTCCCGTGTCGCAGGATTGAAAAATTCAATATCACTGCCCGAAATTTCAGTATATTTCGGTTGATTGAATGATGGAACATTCGGGACAACCGGAATAATCGGTTTTGACGGTACAAAGATTGTATCCCCGTCCACAACCGGATCTGTAGATTGCGAATACGCAGGTATCCCAATAAGAGAGGCGGCAACACACGCACTTAAAAACAATGTAGATTTCATTTTTGTCTTCATAAATTATAAAATTAAAAATTATTGGTCGTTAGCACTTATTATTACAGTGCTGTTATTCTCGTTAATTCTCTTTTCAGAATTTTCGGCATGTTGCAAATTTGTAGTCATTTTTTAATTATTTAAATGTTGTTTTCGACTGCAAAGATAACCATCATTTTTTAATTTTCAAATATATTTGAAAAAACAATCTGTTTTTCTCCGGATTGCTTCGCTTCGCTCGCAATGACGTGTGGGGTTGCAAAGTCGTAGCCATTACCATATACCGCGAAGCGGAGAAGCAAGCCATAAAGAAACACCTCCTCTCTTCCACCCCTTTCCCCACCTTGCTTTCGTAGTAGCCGCAAGCACCGGAGATATTCCGTTCGAAGCACCGGAGGTGCTCCGTCCAGTGCGCCGGAAATATTCCGTCCGAAGCACCGGAAGTGTTCCGTTCGGTGCGCCGGAGTGTCTTTATCTTAGAAGGCATGACTGGCAGGAAGGTTACACTACGGTCAATATTCTGTCTAATGTAACCGAACGAGGCTCTTTCAAGATTTTCGCACCACCGTTACTCGGATATTGCGTTGTAATCTTTAATACTACCTGTTCGCCGACGGGCATCTTCGGCGCAATAATCATCAATCCTGAGGGTTTATTGGTAACGATGTGTCCTGCCTGAACTTTGTAGATTGCGCCGTCTTTAAGGCTGATAAACTCAACGCCGATTGCCGGATTGTTGCCGACAACCTTAATGTTGTGTCCTGCGATTTTCACTACTCCGCCCTGCGTTATCTTCTCATTGCTCGTGTTGGTTTGCACGTCGTGGATATAGTAAATAGATATTTGTAGACGGGTTTCAACATGACGCAAAAGCGCCTGTTTAATCGCCTCGATAATTTCATTTGACGGCACTATTTTGCAGTCGGCTTTTTGGGGATATTCACCGTCTTTGAATGTGCCGGGAATTGTGGCGCGATAATGCCCCAGTGTCAGCGTTACAGCGTCTCCTTCTTTTATCCATTTCAGAACAATTTCATTTATGGCTTCAATCAGAGCAACTGCTTCCGGCTTACTTATGCCGATGTTGCGTTCCACAAGCTCGTTTGCAAGGTCGCTGTCGGTATGCGTTATTTGGTTCACAACCCGCGCCAAGCGGTCGTTGGTATCCTTAGTTAAAGGATTGTTTGCTAATACATAATCTATCATCGTCTTTTATTTTTATTTATATAGGTATAGATATAATTTGCATCTTCGCGTATGCAAAAATAACGTACTGATATTCAACCAAAAAACAAATAACAAACAAAAACAGCCGCTAAAACCCCTGCCAAATCTGCCAACAAAGCGGCTGGAACCGTATAACGGATGTTTTTTATATTCACTGCACCATAGTAAACGGCAATTAAGTAAAAAGTAGTGTCTGTCGAACCCTGGAAAA
>JAIRKG010000044.1 GCA_031260235.1 Dysgonamonadaceae bacterium
CGCCGCTGATTTTATTTTTACTACCTTTGCAAGTAAATTTATAACCATTATATACATGAATAATTTTTTTGAAAATGGAAGAAATATTTCCTTTGGTAGATGAATCGGGGAAAGTCATCGGACAGGCTACCCGTAGCAAGTGTCATAACGGCAGCAAAATGTTGCATCCGGTTGTGCATCTTTACGTTTTTAACGGACGGGGGGAGTTGCTGTTGCAAAAACGGGCGGCAAATAAAGATATCCAGCCCGGCAAATGGGATACTTCCGTTGGCGGGCATGTCAATTCCGGAGAATCTGTTGAGGACGCTTTGTATCGCGAAGCCAAAGAAGAATTGGGCATGGAAAATTTTACTCCTGAATTTATTCAATCCACTATTTTTGAGTCGGATATCGAAAAAGAATTTGTCTATTCTTATAAAACCGTTTATGACAGACCTTTTGAAGTGGAGAAAACGGAAATAGATACGGTACATTTTTGGGATAGTTCCGAGATTGAATATTGTCTGGGCAAGTCGATTTTCACACCTGCTTTTGAGCGTGAGTGGAAAATGCGAATTGCACAACTTGCGCATTTTCACGCACGATGAATTTACTGAACCTTATACAAACATTCATATCTTTATTTTACCCGAAACTTTGCGTGCTTTGCGGAGATCCGCTGGTTGAAGGGGAAAATTATTTTTGTCTCGAATGTTTCCTGAAACTGCCGAAAACCAATTATCATTTGAATGTTGAAAATCCTGCGACAGCCCGTTTTGCAGGAAAAATCCCCCTGGTAAAAGCCGCGTCATATCTGTATTATAATAAAGGCGGAATCAGCCAGACACTGATTGCCGAAATCAAATATAAGGATAACCGGGATTTGGGCGAATGGATGGGCGCTTTCGTGGCAAAAGAGTGGCTTCCAAGCGGTTTTTTTAGCGGTATCGACTGTTTGATTCCTGTTCCGCTTCACCCGTCGAAGGAGCGCCAGCGCGGATTTAACCAGGCGGAGGCGATTGCCGCAGGAATTTCCCGCATTACCAATATTCCGGTAGATACGGAAAATGTTTTCCGAACAAGAGCCAATGTAAGCCAAACGAAAAAGGACAGTTTTGAACGGTGGAAAAATACCGTAGGCCTGTTTGACGTAAAAAACCCCGACGCCTTCAAGGACAAACATATCCTGATTGTGGACGACGTTCTAACAACCGGTTCGACCATAGAATCCGTTGCCCAAAGTATTTTGAAAGCAAATGGGGTGCAAATAAACTTTTTAAGCCTTGCAATTACATGATTTTTTAATTTGTTGCCGAATTGTCGTTTTGATTGATTACTTTTGCGGGAAAAATATTCATAATTTTGTAAAATTTAGTGGCAAATAAGAATAAACACAATGAAAACATTAGAACAAATTCTCGCCAATAAACTGCTTAAAATTAAGGCCATTAAGCTTCAGCTGGCAAATCCTTTCACGTGGGCTTCCGGATGGAAATCGCCGATTTACTGCGACAATCGGAAAACGTTGTCGTATCCGGCGCTGCGCAACTTTATCAAAATGGAATTAGCCTGCACTATCCTTGAAAAGTATGAAACCGCAAGCGCCATTGCTGGAGTTGCCACAGGCGCTATTGCCCAGGGCGCTTTGGTTGCAGGGGAACTGAACCTGCCCTTTGTTTATGTCCGCGCTACGCCGAAGGATCACGGTTTGGAAAACTTAATTGAAGGCGATTTGAAACCAGGGTCCAAAGTGGTGGTTATCGAAGATTTGATTTCCACCGGCGGAAGCAGCCTGAAAGCGGTCGAAGCCATCAGGAATGCCGGTTGCAGCGTGATGGGTATGATAGCGATTTTTACTTATGGATTTCCCGTCGCCGACGAAAAATTCAAGAACGCGAAAGTAAAATATACCGCATTGTGCAATTACGACGCAATTTTGGAAGAAGCTTTGAGAACGGATTATGTGGATGAGTCCGAAATCAAAACCCTGCAGGAATGGAGAAGAGACCCTGCTCGTTGGGAACCACAAATAAATTTACAGGTATGACAGAATTTACAAGCCCTATCAAGCAACTTCCTTACAGCAGCGCGACTGTTTTTAACGTCCTTTCCGATTTGAACAACCTTGAAAAAGTGAAAGATCAGATCCCGCACGACAAGATACAGGATTTTTCGTTCGACAGCGATTCCTGCACTTTCAACATCAATCCCGTAGGCAGTGTGCGATTTTCCGTCGTGGAACGCGAGCCGGGGAAAACGATTAAGTTTAAGGCAAACCAGTCGCCTGTGGACGTTTTCCTGTGGATACAGATCAAAGAAGTGAATCCGCAGGACACGCGGATGAAACTGACCGTCAAAGCCAGCTTAAACCCATTCTTAAAACCAATGCTATCCGCCCCAATCCAAAACGGACTGGATAAAATAGCCGATGTATTAGCCGCCGTGCCTTATGAAACTCTGGGAGAAAAATACAAAAATTAACAGGGAAATAGAAAAATTTACGGTCGGGAAAGACCGTGAAATGGATTTATACTTAGCCAAAGCCGACGTATTAGGCTCAATGGCGCATATTATTATGCTCGAAAGTATCGGGCTATTGACGCCGAACGAACTCGCGCAGCTCCTTCCCGAACTCCGGAATATATATGAAATTGTTTTATCCGGAAATTTCACGATCGAAGACGACGTTGAAGATGTTCATTCGCAAATCGAACTCCTGCTGACGCGCAAACTGGGCGATACGGGCAAAAAAATCCACAGCGGACGCTCCCGTAACGATCAGGTATTGCTCGATTTGAAACTGTTCACCCGTAGCGCTATCCGCGATTTGGCTGTGCAGATTTCGGAACTGGTTGATATTTTACTTGCGCAGAGCGAAAAATACAAAACCGTTCTTATGCCGGGTTATACGCACCTGCAAATCGCTATGCCATCGTCCTTCGGGCTTTGGTTTGGCGCATATGCCGAAAGCCTGACCGACGATTTGCAACTCTTGTTCGCGGCATATAAAATCTGCAACCGCAATCCACTCGGTTCTGCCGCCGGATATGGCTCCTCTTTCCCCCTCAACCGCCAAATGACCACCGATTTGCTCGGATTCGACACGATGAACTACAACGTCGTATATGCCCAGATGGGGCGCGGAAAACTGGAACGTACCACCGGTTTTGCCCTGGCAGGGATTGCGGCAAGCCTTTCAAAGCTGGCTTTCGACGCCTGTCTTTACAGTAGCCGGAATTTCGATTTCATTCGTTTGCCCGACGAGTTTACGACCGGTTCAAGCATTATGCCACACAAAAAAAACCCCGATGTTTTTGAATTAACGCGGGCAAAATGCAACCTGATTCAAAACATTCCTCAACAAATCACATTGATTGCCAACAACCTGCCTTCCGGTTATTTCCGCGACATGCAGGCGACCAAAGAAGTTTTTTTGCCTGCCTTCGGCGAATTAACCGATTGTATTCACATGGTCGGATTGATGATGCAACGGGTGGAAGTCAATGAAAATATCCTGGACGACGCGAAATATGATTTGCTGTTCAGCGTTGAAAAAGTGAACGCACTCGTGTTGAAAGGAACGCCTTTCAGAGACGCATACAAGCAAGTGGGACTGGAAATCGAAGCCGGCCGCTTCTCCGCCGACAAAAACCTGCATCATACGCACGAAGGAAGCATTGGTAACCTTTGCACCACGAAAATTGCAGCGCTGAAAAACGAAGTTATCAACGCATTTCATTTTGAAAAGATTGACCGCGCTGAAGAGTTGCTGGTGAAAAAACGCTAAAAAGGCTTCAATCCTTTGATGCAGCCATCATTCCCCCCTTTTTCTTTTTTTCTCTTTTTCCCCGCCTGCGGCGGGCTTCCGCTTCCCCTCTGCGGGGGACACCCCGCAACGCTCCCATCACTG
Source organism: Dysgonamonadaceae bacterium (assembly GCA_031260235.1). GTDB lineage: Bacteria > Bacteroidota > Bacteroidia > Bacteroidales > Azobacteroidaceae > Azobacteroides. Next base: position 3,890 of record JAIRKG010000044.1, read on the forward strand.
CCCACCCGTCATTGCGACCCCACTACGTCATTGCGAGGCGAAGCCGAAGCAATCCAGAAATTGCAATAACGCAAGGGAGGTTCCCCTGGATTGCCGCGCCGCTATCGCGGCTCGCAATGACGGGGCGGCAGTGACGGGAGTACTGCGCAATGACGCAGCCAATAAAAAACCCGACAAGTCATT
>JAIRKG010000051.1 GCA_031260235.1 Dysgonamonadaceae bacterium
TCCCCCGCAGGATTAATTTTTAATAGAGGGGCGGGGAGCGAGGAACAATGGCGGAGCGGGGGCGGCGGGCAATTCGTTGAAGCGGGTTTTGAGATTGTTGGATCTCTGTAATAAATTCGCTTTGTGTTTTAGATGAATTATTTATATAACAAACCGGCCGGCAATAAACATCAGTGTGTGAATTGCCGGCCGGGTAATGAAATTTATTTATCTACTACATCATTCCGCCCATTCCGCCACCCATCGGGGGCATTGCCGGAGCAGGATTATCTTCTTTCTTTTCGCTGATTACACACTCGGTTGTCAGGAACATGCCTGCAATGGATGCAGCATTTTCCAAGGCTACGCGGGTAACCTTCGTCGGATCTATAACGCCTGCTTTGTACAGGTTTTCATAAACATCGGTGCGGGCGTTGTAACCGAAATCGGCTTTGCCTTCCCTTACTTTCTGAACGACTACGGCGCCTTCTCTTCCGGCATTTTCAACAATCTGGCGAAGCGGTTCTTCAATGGCGCGTTTGACGATTTCGATACCGGTCGTTTCGTCTTCGTTTTCACCTTTCAAACCTTCCAGAACCGAGATGGCACGGATGTAAGCAACGCCACCGCCCGGAACGGTTCCTTCTTCAATCGCTGCACGGGTAGCGCTCAAAGCGTCGTCCACACGGTCTTTCTTTTCTTTCATTTCCACTTCCGAAGGTGCTCCGACATAAAGCACTGCAACGCCGCCGGCTAATTTAGCCAAACGTTCCTGCAATTTTTCGCGGTCGTAATCGGAGGTAGTCGCTTCAATCTGGACCTTGATTTGAGAAACGCGGGCTGCAATCGCTTTTTTGTCGCCTGAACCATTGACAATCACGGTATTGTCTTTGCTTACGGTTACTTTTTCGGCTGTTCCCAACATGTCGATTGTAGCGCTTTCCAATTTCAATCCTTTTTCTTCGGAAATCACGACACCACCTGTCAATACGGCAATGTCTTCCAACATTTCCTTGCGGCGGTCGCCAAATCCCGGTGCCTTTACGGCGCAGATTTTCAAAGAGCCGCGCAACCGGTTTACAACCAGTGTTGCCAACGCTTCCGATTCAATGTCTTCCGCAATAATCAACAACGGATGTCCGGTTTGAACGGTTTGTTCCAAAATGGGAAGTACGTCTTTCAATACGGAAATCTTTTTGTCATAAATAAGGACATACGGATTTTCCAGGTCGGCTTCCATTTTTTCCGTATTCGTTACGAAATAAGCGGAAATATAGCCGCGGTCGAATTGCATACCTTCCACAACGTCTACGTAAGTATCAATACTCTTCGATTCTTCGATTGTGATAACGCCTTCTTTTTTCACTTTTTGCATGGCTTCCGCAATCAAAGCACCGATGGTTTCGTCGCCGTTGGCAGAGATTTTAGCCACATTTTCGATTTTGCCGAAATCGTCGCCAATCGCCTGGGACTGTTCTTTCAACGAGCGGACTACTGCCGCAACGCCTTTGTCGATACCGCGTTTCAAATCCATCGGATTAGCGCCTGCTGCCACATTTTTCATACCTACGCTAATGATTGATTGTGCCAAAACCGTAGCGGTGGTTGTGCCGTCGCCCGCGTTATCATTTGTTTTGGACGCTACTTCTTTCACCAATTGAGCGCCCATGTTCTGAAACGGATCGGCCAATTCGATTTCTTTGGCTACGGTTACGCCGTCTTTTGTGATTTGCGGAGCGCCGAACTTCTTATCAAGAATCACATTACGACCTTTCGGTCCCAAAGTCACTTTCACTGCATCTGCTAATTCGTCAACTCCTTTTTTCAGCGAGTCGCGAGCATCAATGTCAAATTTAATTTCTTTTGCCATACTACTTTAATTTAAATGATTGCTAAAACGTCAGACTGACGCATAATTAAAAATTTTTCTCCGTCCAATTCGATCTCGGTCCCTGCATATTTTCCGTAGAGAACCTTATCGCCTCCTTTAAGGACCATTTGTTCGTCCTTCGTTCCATTGCCAACGGCAATTACATCTCCCTTCAGGGGTTTTTCTTTTGCGGAATCGGGAATAATAATTCCCCCAACTGTTTTTTCTTCCGCTACGGCCGGTTTAACCAGCACTCTGTCTGCTAATGGTTTAATACTCATAAATTAATTTTTTTAATTGATAAATTATTAAAAATATTTATTTTTCGTTTATATTGCTTACCAATTTTATGCCAAACACAAAAGTCTGACAAAATGACAAAAAATAAAAGTCACTGCAAGGATGTTGTGGATATTTTTGGCAGATTTTTTTATATTCCGTGAAATTTTTTCTATCCCCATAAATGGTTAGTGCATACACAAAAATCCCTACAAAAGGGGATTGCACACTCTTTTTTTCTGCTGTACCTTTGTACCGGATTTACAAGAAGAGAATATTAATTCGTTTATTTATAAATAATAAAGACAAAAAGACATGAGCAAAATTGGAATTTTCTACGGTTCAACCGGCGGCAACACACAAGGAGTTGCCAAAAACATTGCAAAAAAATTGAGCGTTGACGCAGGCGATATTCATGATGTCTGCAAAGCAACGGCAAGTGCTTTAACAGGCTATGACGTGCTGCTGTTCGGTTCTTCCACATGGGGACTGGGCGATTTGCAAGAAGATTGGGAGGGTTTTATCAATACGGCGGCTTCGGCAGATTTATCTGGTAAAAAGGTAGCCATTTTCGGATGCGGTGATTCGTTGGCCTATTCCGACACGTTTTGCGACGCAATGGGGAAAATCTATCAGGCGGTCAAGGACAAGGCGACCATTATCGGCTTTACAGATACGGCAGGTTATTCGTTCGACGCTTCCGAATCCGTCGTGAACAATCGATTTGTCGGCTTGGCGCTCGACGAAGATAACGAAAGCAATCTGACGGAAGAACGCATCAACAGGTGGATAGAAACCCTAAAACCTGCTTTCTGATATGATGCGGATTTTCACATGCAAAAGTTGTTCGAGAATACATCTTGAAATTGGGAATACGCAAATCCACTTCAATTCTCTTCATTGCTTACAAAACTATCTGGAAACCCTCGATTCGATTGATGTGGCTTATTTTGCCACCGTCAATCGCGCCAAGGGGCTGACGAGAGTGATTATTCTTCCGCTTGATACTTCCGGAATTGCCCATATCGGCTTTACCTTGCCGGAATTTGAAGACTTGAAAGCAATGATCCGCAATTATTTGTCGCGAAAAAAGATGATTACAAGCAAGTTTATCGGCTTGGATAAATTTAGCGCCGTGAGTTTGAATTGATTTCGAAACGGCAAAATGGCGGTTTTGGAGAAGTCAGAGACAAAGCATAGTGAAAAAATCATTTTTTCGGATCCAAAATAATAATCGGCACCAACATTTCCTCCATAGAAATCCCGCCATGCTGGAACGTATCCTTGTAATATTGGACATAATAGTTGTAATTATTAGGATAAGCGAAAAAATCGTTGTTCAGAGCAAAAATATAGCGCGTGCTGATGTTGGGCGACGGAAGTCCGACGGCTTCCGGTTCTTTGATTTCAAAAATTTCTTTCGGATTATAATCCAAAGCCTTTCCCAACTTATAGCGCAGGTTGGTATTGGTATTTTTATCGCCAATCACTTTGACCGGCTCTGTTACGCGGATCGTCCCGTGATCGGTCGTGAGGATAATTTTAGCGCCTGCTTCCGATATCTTCCTGAAAAATTCGAGGGCTGTGGAATGTCTGAACCATGAGCGGGTTAATGAGCGGTAAGCCGCTTCGGTAGAAGCTAATTCGCGTATCATCTTCGACTCGGTGCGGGCGTGTGAAAGCATATCCACAAAGTTCAAAACAATAACGTTCAGTTGGTAATTACCCAGTTGGTTAAAATTTTGTAACACCTTTTCACCGTAAGCCGAATTGTTGATTTTATGATAGGAAAAAGTATATTTCTTCCGGAAACGTTCAATTTGCGTTTTAATCAAAGGTGCTTCGTTCAGATTTTTGCCTTCTTCCGATTCCTCGTCCACCCAAAGCTCGGGAAACATTTTTTCAATCAGGGAAGGCATCAGTCCCGAAAAAATAGCGTTCCGCGCATATTGCGTAACAGTCGGCAGGATAGTACAGTACAAATCTTCGTTGAACGTGAAAAAATCCGACAGTATGTCCTTAACTTCCCGCCACTGGTCTAAACGGAAATTGTCAATCAGGATGAAAAAAACGTTTTCACCGTTGTCGAGCAAAGGGAAAAGTTTCTTTTTAAAAATGTCGGGACTCATCAACGGACGCTCGTCGGGATTGGCAATCCAGGAAATATAATTGCGCTTCACAAACTTACCGAAAAGCCTGTTAGCCTCCAATTTTTGCATGTGTAGCAAATCCACCATCCCCGTCTGCGACTCTTCCAGTTTTAGTTCCCAATAAACCAGTTTTTTATAGACTTCTTTCCAGTCTTCGATGGTAAGGGAATCGTTGATTTGCACAGCGATTTTGGCAAAATCCTGCCGGTAGCTTGAAGTCGTTGCCTGCGTAATGATTTCGTTTTTATGCAAATTCTTTTTGATTGAAAGCAGTATCTGGTTCGGATTGACAGGCTTAATCAAATAATCGTCGATTTTATTTCCAATCGCCTGGTTCATAATCCCCTCATCCTCGCTTTTGGTAATCATCACCACCGGGACTTCGGGGTTGATTTCCTTGATAAGCGCCAAAGTTTTCAATCCGCTTAAGCCCGGCATGTTCTCGTCCAAAAAAATGAGGTCGAAAGCCTGTTCGCGGCAACTGTCGACAGCGTCCTGTCCGCTACATGCGGTAACTACTTCAAAACCCCTGTCTTCCAGAAACAAAATATGGGGTTTCAGGAGATCGATTTCGTCGTCTGCCCATAAAAATCTGTCTTTTTTCATTTTGGATTATTTTAAGTATGTGTGAAAAATTAAGATCTATTCTTGTGTTTACAAATACATTAAACGCGAATATACATTAAAAATTTTATGCTTATCCCATAGAATATCATTAGCATTCCAATCACTTTGAAGAATAAAGGTGATATTTTGGGTTTATCGGTGAAGCAATGACGTAGTGAGGTTGCAAAGCCGCAGGTGTCATTGCGAGCCGCAAGCGGCGCGGCAATCCGGATAAAAAACCTTATTCCTTATTATATACATTAATTTTTTTTACCTGTTATGTTCAAAGTTTTTCTCCCGCAAGATGTGTGACGTATTTGCTTTATTAATAGCAATCTATTCAAAAATGGGGCAACTTGCTTTGCATAAAGCAAGTCCACGACACTTTGTCGGAGAGTTGCTTTGCATAAAGCAAGTCCGCGACACTTTGCCGGAGAGTTGTTTTGCATAAAGCAAGTTCGCGACACCTTGCCGGAGAAAAACTTTGCGTAAAGCAAGTCCGCGACACTTTGCCGGAGAGTTGCTTTGCATAAAGCAAGTTCGCGACACTTTGCCGGAGAATTGCTTTGCATAAAGCAAACTGTTTTTTCCCATTTCGCCGACGAAGATAAAACAAAATTGTAACAGAAATGTGACGTGGCGAGATTTGTAACTTTTTTTATTGATAAAATAGTTGCATATATAAAAAAAGATAGTAAATAGGAAGCGAAGCAATCCGGAAGAAAAGAAACGTCATTGCGAGCGAAGCGAAGCAATCCAGAGAAACAGAACCCCACTTGCCGCTTCGTGGCTCGCAATGACGA
>JAIRKG010000137.1 GCA_031260235.1 Dysgonamonadaceae bacterium
TTTCATTGATAAACAAGGCAAAGCGAGAAAAATCCACACCGGCTTCATCGGTCCGGCAACCGGATTGTTTTACAGGGAGTTTCAAACGGAATTTAATGCTTTGGTCGATTCGTTACTTGTCGAATAGTTTGGTGAAACAGATATTTATCTATTTTACAGTATGATTTCAATCATCATTTGTTCCAAAAGCAAAGACATTTCCGAACAATTAAAATCCAATATCGAAGTTACAATCGGCGTTCAATATGAACTCATTGTGATTGATAATTCCAAACAGGATTATTCTATTTTTTCAGCCTATAATGAAGGCATCCGGCGGGCTTCATTTGATTGTTTGTGCTTCATGCACGAAGATATTTGGTATCACTCAAAAGAATGGGGTAAAAAGGTTTTAACACATCTGGCCAAAACAGAAACCGGACTTATCGGCTTGGCCGGAGCATATTACTTGCCTGCAGTTCCGGCGCCTTGGTTCAAGGCCAAACCTCATGTAAAAAATCTGATACAATCGAACCGAGAGAAGAATAAACCGTCCAAGCGATACACAATAGTCGAAGATAAAGATGTGATTTGCGTTGATGGATTCTGGTTTTGTTCCCGCAAAAATATCTTCAAGGAAGTTGGTTTTGACGAAAAAACGTTTACGGGGTTTCATTTTTACGATTTGGATATTTCAATGCAAATATATGAGAGGGGATATTCTATCCGCGTTATTTCCGACATTACGGTCGAACATTGCTCTGGAGGCACATTAAACAGTCAATGGATTGATTCTGCCTATATATTTTATAATAAATGGGAAAAACAGTTAATGATAAATGCTTTTCCTGCATTGAAAAAGAAACCTTTCGTTAATACAAAGGCATACCGAGATTTATTATACTATCACAAAAAGAACCATGTGCCGGTTTCAAAAGAAGTGCGAAATATCGGGTGGAGAGTATTGAAATTAAATTATTTAACTGCTTATTTGTTATACATCGCTAAGATGTTGTGATTTTCTTTTGATGATATTTTTCCAAAACCGATACATTTTTTTTCTATTCCAAGCATGACATCCGAAAGGAATTTTCCCTGTGATTTGAAAACACTCCGCAGGATATCTGTCAAACGAAAAGAGTAAGGCTTCTTTATAATCCGGAACGCGATGCTTGTCGTTTCTCATTATCCGTGACCAGAAAATATCTTCCGGAACAGGGTCGGTTACATTTTCCGCCGTGCAAACGATTTCATAAAACAAATGTGTCCGGCGAAGAGAAAATCCGCCATTGCCTGCATTATACAGGCAATCATCATATAGCCTTATCGCCTTCGGACCTCTATATAGTTTCCGAAAAAGCCAACAATTTTGCAATGATTTCTCCCGCCTAATCCAAGGCGCACCGATATAATCATACGATTTGCAGCACCAGTCTTCTAATTCATCCCGAAAAACATAAGCATCTAATTGATAAATAAGGATATATTCGCAATCTAAAAACCGTTCATAAAACAAAGGAGAAACCATCAACTCATTGTAACCTTCTATATTGCGAAAGAAATGGTCGTCAAAATTTTCCGTTCCCAATGATGGGTACTCCCGAATAATGGCGCTAATATCCAACGATTCGGGTTTAACAATTACTATCGGATAACGAGATAAAATCTTACAACATTGTTGCAAAGAGAGCGCTTCGTCGTTGTTTAAGTTGTTTTTATAAACAGGTATAATTACTTTAACTGTGTGATTAACTGCGTTTCTCATTTTTTATTCAAAAATCGGCAAAGCATCGGCTGTAATCTCGTCCATACTTCGTCGGTGGTTATAAATTCAAATTTTCCCCGATAAGATAACTTTTCATTCTTTGCTTTATCCGAAACATCGCAGGGTTCTATTCCCTGAAAGCGGTCGCAAGCATTAGGCAGCCACTTTTTCTTACTGATTTCCGGCGGATAAATGGCAAAAGACGGAATATTCAGGGCTTGCGAAATATGCCGGGGACCTCCTTCATTGCCGAAAAAGAAATCCGAATTGGCTAACATGGCTGCCAATTCCCTCAAATTTCCGGCACGGATATTGGTAAAAACGTCAACCGGATTGCCCATTTCCTGTTGCAACCTGATAGCGGCGTCTTCTTCTTCCAGCCCTCCGTAATTGAAAATAAGCTGCACGTCGTAATGGTCAATAATCCGTTGCAATAATTCCCTCATATACTCCATTTTCCAAACTTTGTACGTCAAACGGGCGGTAACGGCGCAAATCATTACAGGTCTTGAAAAATCAATTCCTTTTGCCTGCATCTGCCGGCGAAAAGATTCTTTTTCGTCTGAAGTTACATACACTTTGAAATTCCGGTCATACTGCGTTTGATAGTCTTTCTCCAAAGGGGATAGCAACTGCAAAGTACGCCCAATTTCGTCATCATCAATCGCCGTATCGGGACGAAAATTGTGAATAAAACGGTTGTATGACTTTTTCCGACCAATCCGGTATGAACTTGACAGCGAAAACAGCGAAAACCAAAGCGTTTTGAGCGTTGCGCGGGTATCTACAATCAGGTCGTATTTCCCTGCCTGCATGATGTGGTGTACTTTTTTCAGATATGCCGCCCAGTCTTTCATTTCCCTGTTTTCAAAAGAAATAATCCTGTCTATATCGGGGTGATTTTCAAAAAGCGGCGCTATTTCGGCATTGAGGACATAATCGATCGCAGCTTCGGGAAAAGTTTTTCGCAAAGAAGAACAAAGCGATGACGAAAGCACAGCGTCTCCAACTCTTCTGAAGCGTAAGATAATAATCTTGCGAATAAAATCAGTATTCATATTTTTTTATTTTATATATATTAATGATGTCTGTTATATCTTAGTGAAATGATTGCATCGGTTACAATCTGTCCACCGAATTTCGACGATTGGATAATATTCCTGATTTAATATTTCTTACAGTGGGGAATGCAGAGAATGTGGAATAACCGCCTCAAATATCCTCTGCGTAGCGCCCAGGTTAGCAATAACATAGTTTTTAGCCTTTTCTCCAACGGATTGCAATAACTGAGGACAGGCTGTAAAACTGCTTATTCGGGCGGCAAAGTCCTCCCCGTTTGCAACGGGAAATGCGCCGCCGCAGACGATTAATTCTATCGCTTCCTTGAACTTGCCATAGTTGGAGCCGAACAGAACGGGCATACCGTAAACTGCCGCTTCCAACACATTGTGTATGCCTGCGCCGAAGCCTCCGCCAATATAAGCGGCGTCGCCATAGCGGTATATGGCCGACAGTAAACCGATGCAGTCAATAATCAGACATTCGGCTTTTTTGATTGAATCTTCACAGGCTTGGGTATAGCGGACGGATGGGCGTGTGATGCGGCTTTGGAGTTCGGCGATTCGGCTTTCTGTGGTTTCGTGTGGGGCGATTATCAGTTTGATTTCGGGATGCAGGTTGAAATAAGGGATAAGTATTTCTTCGTCTTTATCCCACGTGCTTCCTGCAATCAGAATGAGGCGCATCCTATCTGTCCGACGAACGAATTGCTCTATGAGCGGGAGTTGTTTGCTCTGCCGGGATATTTGATACACACGGTCGAAACGGGTATCTCCCGTAACCGTTATATTATGATGATTGAAGCGTTTCAACAGGTTCATTGATTGATCGTCCTGAACGAAAAACCATTGGTAATTGTTCAACACGTTTCTATAGCAGGAGCCATACCGGCGGAAGAAAATCTGGTTGGGATGAAATATGGCGGAAATAATATAGGTTGGAATATGCCGTGCCTTCAGGCTGTTGAGATAGTTCATCCATAATTCATATTTGATAAAGATGGCTATTTCGGGATTTGCCAGGTCGAGGAATCTCACGACGTTGCGGCGGAAGTCGAAAGGCAGATAGCAAACCACGTCTGCGCCTGCGTAATCTTTCCTTATCTCATAGCCCGACGGCGAAAAGAAGGTTAGCAAAATCTTATATTCCGGCTTTTCCGCCCTGATTTTCTCAATGAGCGGGCGTCCCTGCTCAAATTCGCCTAAGGATGCAGCGTGAAACCAGATGTAGCGAGCTTCAGGGTCTATGTTTTCCGCTAAAACAGAGAATGTTTTCTGCTGTCCTGCCAGCATCTTTTTCGCTTTCTTGTTGAATGGAGAGACCAAACGGACTATAAAAGCGTAGAGGGCGATTGCTATGTCGTACATACTTTTTATTTTAATTCGATGATGGCTTTCCGCAATCTTTGCAGAACTTCTTCTTTCCCGATTATTTCGACAATGTCGAAAAGGTGAGGTCCCCTGGCTTCGCCCACCAAAGCAACGCGGAAAGCATTCATGATATTGCCGGCGTGGTATTCTTTGGATTCGATATAATTCATAACAATAGATTCGGTATGGGTTGAGGAAAAATCATCGACCGGTTGCAGTATATCAATCAGTTCCTGCATTCTCTCGGCGGAATCCGCTTTCCATCGTTTCTTGACGGACTTTTCATCATAAACCGTTGTTGTTGCGAAAAAGAAGTTGGTTTGTTCCCATAATTCTTCCACGAAGTTAACCCTTTCTTTTGTCAGTCCGACCACTTTAATTATCTTTTCTACCGGCGCGTCAACTCCATGATTTTTGAGAACAGGCAGAAACAACTCGGCGATTTCCGCATTGGATTTCAACTGGATATACCGGTGATTAAACCATTCGCCCTTCTTGTAAGCAAATTTGGCGCCGCTTTTGCTGCATTTGTCCAGCGAAAACAAATCAATCAATTCGTTAAGAGAAAAAACCTCCCTGTCGCCGCCCGGATTCCATCCCAACAGTGCCAGGAAGTTGAGAAGTGCATCAGGGAAATAACCGGTTTCGCGGTAGCCCTGCGAGATATTGCCGCTCGCGGGGTCATGCCACTGCAAGGGAAAGACAGGAAAACCCAAGCGGTCGCCGTCGCGTTTGCTTAATTTTCCGTTGCCTTCGGGTTTCAGCAGCAGGGGGAGATGGGCAAATTCGGGTATGCCGTCTTCCCATCCAAGATATTTATAAAGGATTACGTGCAGCGGCGCAGAAGGCAACCATTCTTCTCCTCTGATTACGTGCGTGATTTTCATCAACCTGTCGTCCACAACGTTAGCCAGGTGATAGGTCGGCAATTCATCTGCCGATTTATACAGGACTTTGTCGTCCAGTATGGATGAGTTTACGGTTACTTCCCCGCGAATCAAATCGTTTACCGTGACGGTTTCTTCCGGTTCTATCTTGATGCGGACTACATATTGGACGCCTGCGTCAATTAAATCCTGCGTTTCCCGAGATGACAGGGACAGGGAATTTCTCATCGACAGGCGGGTGGACGCATCATACTGGAAATTGGAGGTTTCAACCCGTTTGGCTTCCAATTCTTCGGGAGTATCAAAGGCAATATAAGCCAGACGCTTTTCCAGTAATTGATTTACGTATTGCCTGTAAGTTATCTTCCGTTCCGACTGGCGGTATGGGCCTGAGTTCCCGCCGACATGCGGCCCTTCGTCGAAAGAGAGACCGAGCCAGCGAAACGATTCGATGATGTATTCTTCGGCTCCGGGGACAAAACGTTGTGAATCGGTATCTTCAATTCTAAGGATGAAATCGCCGCCGTGTTGTTTGGCAAAGAGGTAATTATACAGCGCCGTTCTTACGCCTCCGATGTGTAGAGGACCTGTCGGGCTTGGCGCGAAGCGAACCCTAACTTTTTGATTTGTCATATTCTTTATGAATAATATTGGCTGCAAAAGTATAAAAAATATTTAACAGCGGAGTTGATTTATATAACAAAAAGCATTATCTTTGCGCCGGAATTACCCAACAATTCATGAAACAAACAATATCCTTTATAACACTTATTGCACTGCTGCTGACAACCGTTCAGCCATCGATTGCCTTTCATTATTGCAAGGGCGAATTGCAGTCGGTGGATTTCGTTAAAAAGGATATGCCGAAATCCTGCTGCGAAGAGAACCACGCAGGATGTTGTTCCGACGAATATTTACAGATTAAAACCAACGACTTCTCTATTTTACAAACCTATACGGATATTCAACCGCCTGTGCTCCCGCAGCAGGTATTTTTTACCGTGAATGTCGATTTGATATTCCCTTGCGACATTCATCTTCTCTTACAACAGATCTTTCC
>JAIRKG010000040.1 GCA_031260235.1 Dysgonamonadaceae bacterium
ATTTTATTCTCAACTGTTTTTATTTTAATACAAGGAGCGGACGCTGAATTAAGAAATAATTTAACAGTCTCTGTTTCGCCAATTAAAAAATAGCCTTTATATACAGTTCCCAATGCAAAGCCATTTGTTCTTAATTGTATGGGTGGAATATGTTTTAACATCGTTACTTCGGCAATGTCTTTAACAGGAATACTTTCTCCATATAATCCGGTTATCTTAATATTATCAGATTCAAAAAGGACAGATGGTTCTTTCGATGATATAATAATAAAAGCAGGTATAATTAAAATGAATAATAAGAAAAATAGTATCCTGATTTTCGTAGCTTTTTTACTTTCAGTTTTTTTCTCTCTTATAAGTGCAATAAATATCATTATCACACTTGGCATTATTAAAAAAATAACAGCCATAATATTCCATTCTAACAGGGTAAAAATTGAACATCCCACAAATGTAATAATTCCGGTTATTATCAATATTTTATTCAGAAAGTTTGGAAATGTTTTTTGCTGTGCTTCATCGAACTTACTATATCCGGCAATAAAAGTCGGGTTCTTTTTTGTTATTATTGCAGCGAAAACATACGAAATACCCACTAATATTGACAAAATAAAAATACCTTTCATGTTTATATTTAAAATTAAATTATTATTTAACAGGTGCTTTCACAACAACATCCAACTTCACACCCCTGGGGGTAAAATGCCAAACTACCACTCCATTTCTCACTTGCGGGACGAAAGTATAGCATTTTTTTACTCTCATAACTTTTTGTCCGGATTTTTTATCTCCGCACCCCTCATTGTACCTCCACTTCGTCATTGCAATTCCTGGATTGCTTCGGGCTTATGCCCTCGCAATGACGACTACGGCTTTGCGACTTCACCCCGTCATTGCGAGCCGCGGTAGCGGCGTGGCAATCCAGAGAAACAACCCCACTTCGTCATTGCAATTCCTGGATTGCTTCGGCTTTGCCTCGCAATGACGACTGCGGGCTGGATTGCTTCGCCCTCGCAATGACGACTGCGGCTTTGCGACTCCACCCCGTCATTGCGAAAGCCTTGTCCTACTACGGCACAATCGCGCTTTCAATTTCGCTCCAGGGACCGCGCTGTCCCTTTTTGTTTTGCCAGCAAATGGCAACATAAACCGTTTTCCTGCGTTCCTCTTCGGTAAATTCAAGGATGTACGGAGTGCGGGTTGCCAACACGTTGCGGGTGAGGGCGCTGTGGGCGGCGGGCGGTGCGTCAAGCACGGCATAGATAATCACCGCGCCGGTAACGCCGTATGGCTTTGCTTTCCTGTCGTGGTCCTGGTCGTGAAAAATAACTTTCAGGCGGCGGAAATCCAGCAAGTCAATGTTGAGTTCAGGGCGGGTTGTCGGCGCGGGGATTGGCGACGGCGTGGTGTTGCGCACGTGAAGCCCCAGCGCAATGCGCTGTGCGTCTGTGATGACGGGGTTTTTCAGGCGGAATCCCACTAATCCGCGAATTTTCGCTATCAGCGTCTTGCGGGCGGTATTCTTTTCCGCTATAATAATGGAAGTTTTCGCCGGACTGTCGGCTTTCGCGTGCAGCGTGGCAAAGTTAGCGTTTGCAGTTTGCAGGGGAGTAATTTCGCCTGCCGGAATGTTCCATGCTCCGGCGTTGGCAACTATCTGTGCAGTGAAGTTTGCGCTCCACGCTATCAGTTCCGAATCTTTTCTTGGGATATAATCCATAGTATATCAATATTTAGCACGAATAATTTTCTTATGCTATGAGCGGCGCGTTCCCATCCGCGAGCAGCGCGTTCCCATCCACGAGCGGCGCGTTCCCATTCACGAGAGACGCGTTCCTATCCACGAGTGACGCGTTCCTATTGCTGAGAGACGCGTTCCTATCCGCGAGTAGCGCGTTCCCATTGCTGAGAGATGCGTTCCCATCAGCGAGTGTCGCGTTCCCGTCACCGAGCGGCGCGTTTCCGTCTGCGAGTAGTGCGTTCCCGTCCACGAGTGACGCGTTCCCAATAATGAGCGATATGTTCCTGTTTCCGTCATATCTGTTTCATTTTCAAAAAACAGTGCAAATATAAACAAAAAGAATCGAAATAGCGCGTGCGCCTATTCCACAACAACCTGCAAAGCCCCAGCCTCGCCCGCTTTTAAAACATACACGCCGGAAGCCACATCCATTGCGACAGGCGTTGCCAAACCTGCAACCGGAACTTCTTTTACAAGTCGCCCCACTGTGTCATAAATCCGAATAGTGTTGCCTGCGCTTCCGGAGGCATGAATTTCGATATGGACAATACCATTCTTTTTCACCGGATTCGGATAAACATCCCATCCGTTTGCGTCCGCAACGGGCTTTATTCCTGTTTCCTCAATCGAAGCGGAACGTCCGGCGGAAAGAGTAGGCCCCTCTCTGTAATCGAGAAATGATGTTTTCACGGTATAACTGACGTTTCCCGCAGGCGCCTGTTCATCGGTAAAATTGTTTAAGCTAATGGAAATATCGTCTCCAACCTCTTCTTCCAAAAGACTTGTGCTGTTGTTGCGATAAATTCTATATCCCAAAATACGCCGGGCGTTCAGGGGGGAAGCGTCAATTTCTTTGGACAGCGTAGCGCGAATACAGAAAAGATCGTTGCCAAATTCTTCCCCGTCCTGCGAAATTTTTCGCCATGTTTGCCCGCCGTCTTCCGAATAAAGATTGCCCCTGCCGTCTATTTTGTCAAAAAAGACGGGAACAATACCCGTTTCGCCTTCCACCCCTTTATAGTAACCTCCCGAACCTACCGGCCAGTCGTTCGGGTCGGCATCCGTTACTTCAATTCCGTAATAGAGCGGTTTCGTTGCATCAATTTGAATCGGGTTTGCCAACTGTATGGTATTCCACTTGATTTTCGGATCAATAACCGTATCGAAAACCAAACGCTCTTCGCCCTGGGAAGCAAACCAGCGATATTGAGCCTGCTTTGCCAAATGCGTGGTATCGTTTGTTGTCCGCCAAAATGAAATTGAAGTGAGATAATATCCGTCATAATCGCTTAAGTCTTCCGCCGGATATTGATTGGCTGCAATATACGGATACTGACTGTTGCCAAGAGCGCCGTAAGCATTGTCGTCAAGCATATAACGCAAAGTAACGTTTCCGAAAGGATCCGACCAGTTGACGTGGACTTTGCCGTCCGCTGCCCGCCGCGCCGATACCGTTAGCGCATCCTGTATGAATACGCGCTGAGCGCTGTCGGCAAATTCCACATTATCAACAAACCAGTTAATGCCCGAAGAGCCTGTCCCGAAACTCCGGAAACGGAAACGAACATTATTTTTGCCGGCATATTCGTTTACTTCATAATAGCGGCTGTTCCATTCGCCTGTCAGCGACGCGGGTGGCGTTATCGTATCTATTCCGTACCACGTTTCGCCGTCATATATTTCCACCGCCAGGTATTCGGGATCAGACGAGCCGCTCGTTCCATATTCAAATGCCAGAAACAAATCTTTAATATCCGGATCCCGCAAATCAAAGAAAGGCGAGTTTAGCGATTCGTCATAGCTGCTCGACTGCGGAGCGACAAAACCTGCCGAATGAGGAGGTCGTCCCGAAGTATTGACTCGCCACGTAGCGCTGAATGGAACCGTATTGGCAGAAACGTCCCAGCCTCCCGTACTCAGCGGAATTTCCGTCAGGTTAATTTTCTGGTCAAACTGCATCCCCTTTGTCTGATAATCGGTGAACGGCTCATAAAAAAGAATCGTCTTTTTACTTATGGTAACGGTTGCGGTTTTGCCTGCAATCGCTTCGACCGCTGCGCCGTCTTTTTCATACACCGCCTTGATTGAATAGTGATAAGTCCCTTCCGCAAGTCCGGTGTAGGTTCGCGAAATTTGCGAAGCTTGCGGTGCGGGAAGCGGTTCAACCAATGTATCGCTTTCATAAATATGGTAGGCAGTCGGCGGCGAAAAAGCGTCGTCGTCCGGAATTTCGGGAGCCTCCCAATTCAATATCACCGTTCCATACACAGGCGAGTTCACGCCGATATTCCGTATGGGAAGCAGGTCAACGGGAATTTCCGGTATTTCAACACGAAAACCGACTACTTTGCTGTTTTTCACGCCAAATCCGGTAATTATTCTGCCGTCGGCGGAAATACCGGTTGCGGCTAAAATACTGCTGAGCGGAACTTCTATTTCCCGACTTTCCAAAAAACTTTCCAGCGAAACAATTCCTGTTACGCCGGAATAAATAAAAGCTTTCCGGGTATCCGTAGAAAGAGGGCGACCGTCGCTGCCGTGGTAACCAACCACAATGCCGTTATCGGAAACAGACAGCGGCGTTGAATATTCGCTGCCGAAATCAATTTGAATAAGCGTATCCGTTGCTACCCTGTATAAGGAAGCCCTTAAATTATTTTGAACAACGGCATATTCGCCGTTATTGCTGACTGCGGCTATCGGATTGCCGGACGCGCCGGATATATGCCTTTTTTCGTAATCACTCCCGTCCTTAATCCAAATCACGGGAAATCCGTTTTCCTGACCGCCTATCACCCGCCCGTCTCCGGAAATGGCGTTCGCCACAGAACTGTTTCCCGGTCCCGTAGCCGTCAGCAGGGGATGATATATAACGTTGGCAGGGTCGACCGCATCCCAGTAACCTGCCGTCCAGCGTTGCGCTTGCCCGCCCTGCGTTTGACCGCCCACAATAATATGCCCGTCATCGGAAATACCGTGCGCCCTGCTTCCGAAGCCATAGAAAAAAGACAGACCTTCCGGTAGCGGCAAAACAGTCCACGTCTGTCCGTCATAATCCCTGAAAGCGGCGGTGATTAAAGGATATTGCAGTCCGTCATCGGGTGTTTCGTAGGTGTCTACCAAGTGTGAGGAATCGGGCGCAACGCCTGCCACCCGACCTGTGTTGGAAATGGCAAAGCCTGTAGAACCAAGTCCTGCCGGATCAACCGGATTTGTATCCCATTCCGTCAAGCCGTCCGCAACAGACCATACAAATGTGTGATGTCCCGCCGTTGCCGTGCCTAAACCGATTTGTCCGACCGCATAATTGCCGTCAGACGAAATACCGTGCGGATAAACGCCACGGTTATTATTTTCTTCGATAATCGCAAAGGATTGTCCCCGTATCGAAAAAAACAGGAAAAAGAAAAAGAGAAAAAATATGGAAGCTATACGTTTCATAACATTTTAAACAAAAAAACGAGTTGATAGGAATGTTGCTATCAACTCGTTTTCAATCATTCACTTATTTGCTGTCTATTTATTTATTTGTTTAATCTGTTAAGGATAAGGAAAACCTTATGCGTTTCAACCGTTTCACCGGTTTCAATCACTACAAGATACAAACCCGGCTTGTTGTTCCCCAGATTGATTTCCGTTTGCCTGTCCGCCGCCCTGTAGGTAGCCTTAACGCTGCCCGTAAGATCCACAATCTTAATCAACGAACCCTGTTCGGAAACCACCGTAATATTTCCTTCCGTTATGGTGGGATAAACGCTGACGCCTGTTTCGGTAATCTTGGATATAGCAGTGGTGCTGCTTGTTGTTGTAGTAAAACTCCATGAAACAGGAGACTCCAATTCATCGATTACTGATTCCGAAATGGTTACTGTGTATGTCGTGCCTTCTGTGAAATTCTGATGTGCAATAATTAACTCATGTCTGCGTATTGTAACGCTGTCAACAGGAAAATCGGCGGAACCCGTTGTGATTGTAACTCCATGATCCAAATGAGAAGCTATCCAGGGAATATCCCTGTCGAAAACGACATGCACCGGTGCATCAAGCGCCACATTGGTAGCGTCTTTACTCGGCGAAAAGTGGACTGCTTCAAGAGGACCTGCGGTTGTAAACGACCAAACCAGTTCTTCGTCATATCCGGTAATAACTCCGGCTGGAACAGTTACCGTATATTCGGTATCATGTTCAAAAGGAGCATGGCTAATTATTATTTCATGGTGGGGGTGGTTGCCGGAATGATCAGCATGGCCAATGTTGATGAAAGTGGCGGCGACGTTTTCGACTTTCTCATCGCCTGCTTTGATTGTTATAGGAGTATTTTCGGTTATGTTTAGTCCGGTTACTGCCGGTCCGAAAATAGCAATCGGCTCGCTAAGTCCTGCCCTTCGGCTGCTAACAGCCGGAGAAACCACAATCTCAGAAGTTGTATTGACGCGAACCAGCAAATGAGAACCGGATACAGCCGTTACTACTGTGTCGTTCCCATCCGTATCAACTCTGTAATAAACGCCTGCGGCATTTGTTTCCGTTCCAATGTGGACATTTCCTGTGTGTTCCGTGTGGGCTTCAATAGCAAAAATATAATCGCCGGCCTCTAATAATTTATGATTAACCGGATAAGTTTCAAACACA
>JAIRKG010000058.1 GCA_031260235.1 Dysgonamonadaceae bacterium
TGGATGTATCTATATCAAAACGGGTTATCCCATGTTAAAATAGCTGCGATGTTTGGCAGGGGGCGGTCAACTGTTACCTGTGGAATCAGAACGGCAAAAAACCTGATTTCTACAAAGGAAGAATGGGCTTTGTTCTGCTACGGAAAATTAAACATTAAATCGCAGGAAACCAAACACATTCGCCAACTGGTATAGAATATTCTGTGAAAAGGGAATTCCCTGATTATTCCCTATATTTTTCATAAGTCGCTAATACATAGCGCCTTTTTTGTTTTTCAAAATTCCCTTTTCTATTAAAAAAGACATTTTTTCGGGAAAGGACATCGTTTTTTTAATATCAACACCCATATTTTTATTTTAAATGCCGTTTTTTTGCAGAAAAATCGACAATTTATGACTTTAAAGGAATTAAAATCAATTTGCGAGTTATGGGAAACGTTGATTGAGCAGCGGGCTGAAATCGACAATTTACCTGAAAGCGAACGCGCCGACCTTAGTTTAAAGATTGAAGATTACGAAAGATTGTTCGGCAATATTACCAATTTGAAAAAACAAATTAAAAAGATAGAAATGAAGACTGACGAAAAAAATGTATCAGTAGAGCAAAAGCCAAGAGGCAGGGCGGCCGCTCTGGCAGCCTACAGGGCAGCCAATCCCGATTTGCAGGACGAGCCGGATGAGGATACGCTGCATGATTTTCACGGCTCCCGTTATGCGGAGTTGGAAGAAAAGTACGGTAAACTGAATGAGCCCAACACGCGCATGGCAGAAGCAGTAGCGAAAGACCCGCGTTTAGCCGCCAGTTTTTCGATGCTTGTTGATGAAAAAAATCCTAAATCGTTACCTTATGCCATAGGGAGTATTTACGGTAAAGAATGGCTTGATGGCGATTTAGACGAATTTGAAGCCGGTTATCAGGAAAACTTGAAACGGCTTGCCGAAAGTAAAAAACTGCAGGAAAAGGCGCAGGAAAACATCAAAGAGTATGAAGCGACAATGATGCAGTATGTAAAAGACAATGAACTGACGGAAGATCAGGCGTCCGAAATTCACAACGGCATTATGCAGCTTGCGGACAATTTGCTTATGGGTATTATTCCTGTCGAACTGATAGATTTGGTTCGCAAGGGATTGAACTACGAAAAGGATGTACAAGAAGCCGCCGATACCGGATTTGTGGAAGGAAAAAACGAAGCAGTCAATGCGAAGTTGAAAAAACCGGATGCCACGTCTTTACCTGATTTGGGAAATGGTAGCGGCGCGGGTAAAAACCGACCGAGACAACACAGGGGCGGCTTGCAAATCCCCGGTAAATCACACTACGATGAATGGGATGATTAACAATGAGTAAACAACAAACAACAAACAACAAATAACAAATAAATTAAAATGAAAATGAAAATGAAAATGAAAAGGACAGTTGAATTCTTAAAAGAACACGGATTAGTTATGTTAGCAATCACGCTGTTGTGTTCTTTGTTTGGCATCTGCGACGCCGGAGCTATGACGGCAGATGTGGTATCCATGGGTGAAGGCGGGGTTGGAGCTACCAACCAAATCAGCACCAGTCAGTTTACGAATGAAGCTTCGGAAGACTTAAATCTTCCCGATGTTCAAAGAAAGGTTGTCAAGATTAATGCGGGTGCGTCTCCGCTAACGCAGTTTTCTTTTTACGCTCTCAAAGAGAAAGCAACCTCTATGGTTCAGGAACTTTATCTGGTCGATATTTTGCCGGACAGTACTACCCTGAAAGCGGCTTATGTGGAGCCGAACACAAACGGCGTTGAAACCGTTACGCTTGACACGAATAACAACGGCATTTTCTCGGCTAAGGAAACAATCATCTTTCCTTTGGTAAAAGGATATAACGAAACCGGAGAAGTGCAAACAGAACATTTCTTTATGGGATATATCCTGAAGAAAACGGATGAAGGCAAACTGATAGTAAAAGCGGTTAACGGAAAAAAAATCGGCGCAACAAACGACTCTGTTCCTTCATTGGAGGCAAATACCAAGATATTGCGTTGCGGACGTGCGCACAATGAAATTGATATGGGTACGGAGCCTTACGCGCTTGTGCCGACTAAGGAAACCCAATATTTACAGAAATTCCGCTGTCAGGTAGAAGAAAGCACTCTTGAGAAAATCGCCAAAAAGGAAGCCGACTGGAAATTTTCGGATAAGGAAAGGGCGGCTGTCGATGATATGAAAAGAGGTATGAGTAAAAGTTACCTGCTTGGCGTGAAAAATAAAATATATGACGAAAAAAGACTTGAAGTTTACACTACTGAAGGTGTTTACTGGCAGGCGGGGAAAGAATTTTTGTATGGCGCCAACGCCGAAAGAGTGTTTACATACGAAGAACTGATACGCCTAACCGAAATGGCATTTACGGGCGGGAATGGAAACAAGAATAAATATTTCTTAGTCGGTTCAGGCTTGATGACCAATCTTTCGTTAATCAAAGATGCACAGAATTTCAAACTGGCAAAAAGCACACATGTCAAGTACGGTATTACTTTCAAAGAAATCGAAACGAACTTTGGAAATCTTTACGTAGTCCATGATGAAACATTTGACCGCATGGATATGCGAGAAAACGGATTTATTTTTGATCCGTCGTTGTTGCGTAAACACTCCATAGTTGATATGGCAGTAAAAGATTTTGACTTGCGCGAATCTGCACAGCGTGATGTAGATGCCCGTTCCATTACGGATATCTCCTGTCTGTGGCTTCAAAACAGACTTGCACACATTAGGGTTGCAAAATATAACGCTGCTTAATTCAATATGATTAAGAGATACAGGACAACAACACATCTTGCACTTCCCGTCTATGTGGACGGGAAGTTAAATTATGCCGTTTTCTCGGAAGAAGATTACGGTATTTCGGTAACAGATGAAAAAATGCAGAAGGCAATTGAGGATACCCCGTATTTCAAAAACGGCAAAATTAAACTTTTTGAAGAGATTGGAGAAGAGGAACATCCGAAAGCCGCGTCTCAGAAATACATTGAATTTCCCGAAGTAACGCAAATACAGCAAGCCGTTGATATATTGAAAGGCGAGCCTTTCAATATACCGCATCAGTCATTGAGAAATCCCGACCATGTAAAGAAACATGCGGATGCTAACGGTGTGAAGTTTCCGAATTTGAAAATTATTGACGGGTAAACAGGATATATTCTCCGCCCACTCATCAAAATGACAAAGATTGAATATATAAACCGCGTAATGCAAATAATGGACAATGTATCCCTGACAGATACTTTTGGCAATTTCATGATAGGGGCGGATACGGCAAATGTTGACAAGCATATAGAGGATAGTTTTGTGGATGCATGGCGGCGGTGTGTAAAAGTGATGCCGCGCACGTGGTTTAAACAAGAGTCTTTTGCCGGAAATCAGATAGTTCCGGATTTACCGGCAGGTACGGGTTATGTTGAATTGCCTGCGAATTTTTATCTTCTTTCTAAATTTAAGATGAACGGATGGGCAAAAGCTGTTTATGAGGTTTCTGTCGAGAATGAACGGACGGCTTCTTTACAGTCCAATGAATATACACGGGGAAGCACTATGCGTCCTGCCTGTACTATTTCAAGCAGGTATGTGCAAGCATCTGTGATACAGACGCTCAATTACTATTCTTTACCCAAAGGACTTACGGGACACACGATAGAAGAGGCGATTTATATACCGGTAGCAGGGTCGTTGAAAGACCTTAGTGACAATAGCGAACTATGTATAAGCGACAAGGTAGCCGAACCGCTCGCCTATTTTTCGGCAAGCACGGTATTTACCATACTTCAGAAACCGGAAATTGCGGCGGCGCTTGACCAAAGAGCCGCCGAAATGTTTCCGGGATTGCAGTCGGTCAGTGGTAATAGTATAACAGTTAAACAATAATTATTATGGTTTTGCATTGGAAAAACAACGTTTCGATAGACAGCGCGAATCTTTTGAAACAAATCCCGGCGTTTCGCTATCTGAAAGAGCCGGTAAATAGCGCATCCGAACTGTATTCTAAATATCCGGAAGGGGCAGAACAGGGGGCTTTTGTTCTTGTCATGAATCAAAACATGTTTTACATGTATAACGCTAAAAGGCGGGTATGGGTGGAGATTTTAGAGGGGATTTCAACGGAAAATGTCGACAATATAATTGCAACAGCCATCGAAGATAAGCTTACGGAATATGACTTGCCTGCAAAAGCAACGACAGCAATCGAAGATAAGCTTGCGGAAGCCGTCGAGGATAAACTTGCGGAAATGGGCGTTGAGGTGAGTATTACGGTAAGCGCCTATAATGCGCTCACGTCGGAAAAACAGCAGGAACGGAATTATGTAGTTGTTCCGGGTTAATGGCTTATTTCGCAGATAATACAGATGACAACAACAAAAATATACAAACTGCCGAACAAAATGTTTCATCTTCAAATATACGATGGAGAAACATTGATACGCGACGTGACTTGCCCTGCTGTAATGAGAGCAGTATCAAACAACAGTACAAATATCGTTTCGATATACAGCGATATCAGAGAATTTTCCACTGTCTCGGCGAAAGCGACCGACATGGAAATAGACGGCGTCCTGCAAACTGATTCCGAAGCGGTAGTCAACACGCTGAACAGGTTTATCGGCACGTGCTTAGACGCAGGGGAAGTTTACATCACAGAGGACGCCTATAATGCGCTCACGCCGGAAGAACAGCAGGAATGGAATTATGTAGTAATATAGTCAATTAAATAAATAAACAATAACTTTTATAATTAAACAAAATGGCAAAAAAAGCAAAAGTAAGTTACGCATTGTTTCAGAGTAGAATAGGTAACGTTGCGTCTTTAACGACGACCGAAAAGAATAATCTCGTTGGAGCAATTAACGAGTTAAACAGTGGTGTCGGTGATATAGGGTCGCAAAAAGGAGCAGCAAACGGTATTGCTTCGCTCGATGCGACCGGCAAAGTTCCTGCAGCACAACTTCCGGCATTTGTGGATGATGTTTTGGAATATGCCAATCTCGCAGGATTTCCGGCAACGGGCGAAACAGGAAAAATTTATGTAGCCAAAGATACAAACAAGACGTATCGTTGGAGCGGTAGCGCATATGTGGTGATTTCGGATACCATCGCTCTTGGCGAAACGTCTTCTACGGCATACCGTGGCGACAATGGAAAAACGGCTTACGACCACTCGCAGCTGACAAACTCCAATCCGCACGGCACGACTGCAGCACAGGTTGGAGCGGCTCCGGCGGCTCACGTCGGCGCAGGCGGAACAGCGCACCCGTTGGCTACCGGTACGGTAAATGGTTTCAGTTCAAACGACTATACGTCGGCGGAAAAGACAAAACTGTC
>JAIRKG010000118.1 GCA_031260235.1 Dysgonamonadaceae bacterium
CGCATTTCATTTTTCTCTCTTTTCAGGTTGTTTTTGATATTTAATCCTGCATAAATCAAAGCAATACACCTCTTTTGTTGGCTTCTCATTTTGTCGCATTTCATTTTTCCCTTATTATAAAGAAAAAGAAATTGCCGCTTACGAGAAACAAATCGTGGATATTGAAGCCGAAATTAAAGAAATCGAAACTGTTCTGAATACACCCGAAGGCGCTTCAAACGTCGATTTGCTTTGGAAACATGCCGACTTGCAGGCGAAAGTGTCGGATGCTATGGATAAATGGGCGGAAGCGGGTGGAATTATATAGACAACAGTGGCGGAAATGGACTGCTTTTATTTTATTAAATCCACGCGCCCTTTTACTTCCGTCAATACTGCCCTTGCAATCGAAGGAGAAACCTCTTCATAATGCGAGAACGACATTGTACTTGTCGCGCGTCCTGAAGTAATTGTACGCAAAGTCGTTACATAGCCAAACATTTCCGAGAGCGGAGCGTGCGCTTTCACGATTCTTGCGCCGGTACGGCTAGTATCCATGCCTTCGATTTGTCCGCGGCGTTTGTTCAAGTCGCCGATAACGTCGCCCATACTTTCTTCCGGCGTAATCACTTCAATACGCATAATCGGCTCTTTCAAAACAGGATTCGCTTTTTCGCAAGCACTCCTGAAAGCCTGCATTGCACAAATTTCAAACGATAACTGGTCGGAATCCACCGGATGATACGAACCGTCGATAACGGTTACTTTCAGTTTATCCAAAGCATAACCGGCTAATACGCCGTTTTTCATAGCGCGATGGAACCCTTTTAGGATAGAAGGGATATATTCTTTCGGGATATTACCGCCTTTCACTTCATCTACAAATTGCAAATCGCTTTCAAAATCGGCGTCTGCCGGTTCAACACGAACAATTATATCGGCAAATTTACCACGACCGCCGGTTTGCTTCTTATAAACTTCGCGCAATTCTACCGCTTTGGTAATCGCTTCCTTATAAGATACTTGCGGACGTCCCTGATTACATTCTACCTTAAATTCACGTTTCAAGCGGTCGATAATGATTTCCAGGTGGAGTTCGCCCATACCCGAAATAACGGTTTGACCTGTTTCTTCGTCTGTTTTTACGGTAAAAGTCGGATCCTCTTCCGCCAATTTACCCAAACCAATGCCTAATTTGTCCAAATCTTTCTGTGTCTTCGGTTCAACGGCAATTCCAATAACCGGTTCTGGGAAATCCATGGATTCCAATACAATAGGATGATTTTCGTCACACAAAGTATCTCCCGTGCGAATATCTTTAAATCCGACTCCCGCACCAATGTCTCCGCAACCGATTAATTCTTTCGGGTTTTGTTTGTTGGAGTGCATCTGAAACAGGCGGGAAATGCGTTCTTTTTTGTCGGAACGAGTATTGTAAATGTATGAACCGGCTTCAAGTTCGCCGGAATAAACACGGAAGAAACAAAGCCGTCCAACATAAGGATCGGTCGCAATCTTGAAAGCCAAAGCGCAAAAAGGTTCCGAAGAACTCGGTTTGCGAACAACTTTCTTTTCAGGGTCACTGGGATCTACGCCTTCAATAGCCGGCGTATCAACAGGACTTGGCAGATAAGCGCAAGCCGCATCAAGCAACGGCTGTACGCCTTTATTTTTAAAGGACGAACCGCAAATCATCGGATTAATCTGCATCGAAATCGTCCCTTTGCGAAGTGCGCCGTGAATTTCATCTTCCGTAATAGTTGACGGATCGTCAAAATACTTTTCCATCAAAGCATCGTCAACCTCAGCCAATGTTTCGAGCATTTTGTCCCGCCATTCCCGGGCTTCGCTTACAAATTCCGCCTGAATTTCTTCGGTGGAATAATCGGCGCCCATCGTTTCGTCGTGCCAATAAAGCGCTTTCATCGTAATTAAATCAATGATTCCACGAAAATGCTCTTCCGATCCGATTGGAATTTGAATCGGACACGGATTTGCGCCAAGCACGTCTTTCACCTGACGAACCACTTCAAAAAAATTAGCCCCCGAACGGTCCATTTTGTTTACATAACCAATTCTCGGAACATGATATTTATCTGCCTGACGCCACACGGTTTCCGATTGAGGTTCTACACCTCCTACAGCACAAAAAGTAGTCACCGCGCCATCCAAAATACGGAGCGAACGTTCTACTTCAACTGTAAAATCAACATGTCCCGGGGTATCAATCAAATTGATTTTATATGTATCGCCTGCATATTTCCAGTTTGCAGTCGTTGCTGCAGAAGTAATCGTAATTCCGCGTTCCTGCTCCTGCTCCATCCAGTCCATAGTTGCAGCTCCGTCGTGCACTTCGCCTATTTTATGGGTAAGTCCCGTATAATAAAGGATACGCTCCGACGTTGTTGTCTTGCCGGCATCAATATGTGCCATGATACCGAGGTTTCGTGTAAATTTTAAATTGTTATCCGAATTTGCCATTATATGAAATTTTACACCTGAAAATCCCTTGGCAGGGACTTTGGCGAAAAGTTGTTTTTAGATATTTCTTTTAAAATCTGAAGTGAGCGAATGCCCTGTTGGCTTCTGCCATCCTGTGCATATCTTCTTTCCGTTTGAAAGCGCCGCCTTGATTGTTGAATGCATCAACGATTTCGGCCGATAATTTATCCGCCATAGATTTCCCGCCTCTTTTACGAGAGTAAGAAATCATATTTTTCATTGATATTGATTCTTTGCGGTCGGAGCGAATTTCGGAAGGGACCTGAAATGTTGCGCCGCCAATCCTGCGAGATTTTACTTCCACAAGCGGGGTTATGTTATCAAGCGCCTGTTTCCAAACATCAAGGGGAGATTTTTGTTCATTGGGTAATTTAGTCTTTACCTTATCTAAGGCAGTATAAAAAATATCAAAAGCAATACTTTTTTTGCCGTCATACATTAAATGATTTACAAATTTTGTAACTTTTTGATCGCCAAAAACAGGATCAGGTAAGATCCGTCTTTTTTGAGGGTTAGTTTTTCTCATTTTTTTCTGAAATTTTATTAAAAACGGTTGTTCACTCTTGGTCTCTTCAACAAATTCTTCTGAATTTATTTACTCAACCTTATCTTAATTGACAATTATTTCTTCTTTGCCGGTGCTGCCTGCGCTTTCCCTGCTTTCGGACGTTTGGCGCCGTATTTGGAACGTCTTTGTGTACGTCCGTTTACGCCTGCGGTATCCAAAGTTCCGCGCACAATGTGATAACGAACACCCGGCAGATCTTTTACACGACCGCCTCTTACCAAAACGATAGAGTGTTCCTGCAAATTGTGGCCTTCGCCGGGGATGTAAGCATTCACTTCCTTTGAACTTGTCAGACGAACGCGGGCTACTTTACGCATGGCGGAATTAGGCTTTTTGGGTGTTGTGGTATAAACTCTTACACACACGCCACGTCTTTGCGGACATGCATCCAAAGCGGGAGATTTTCCCTTTTCAACTAAAACTTCCCTTCCTTTTCTTACTAATTGTTGAATTGTTGGCATTTTCTAAAATTAAATTCTTTTATATGTATGAATTGTTATAAATGTTAAAAACGGCCACAAAGGTAGTGATAATTTTAAGAAAGCAATAGATTATTTCAAAAAAAACAATTTTACCGAAAAAATCATTAGGAAATACTCACGGGTTATCTTTGCAAGTATACTATACCTTATATTTTCATTAGACATATAATCAAGCACCTCATCTACTGTTGGCATATATTCATTGCCGCGAGTATATTGAAATATACTTATTATTGTTGATAGCTGTAGCGAGTTAAGCTTTGTTTTAGCCAATAGTTGCTTAAACTCCTTGCTTTTAATATTTATACAGTGCATAATTAACAATTAAATAAAATGTTTAACAGGGATACCCATTCAGCATCAGTAGATCTACGAGTACCGCCTTTGCCGTCAGAGACATTACGCATGGCTTCAATAGCATCTTCGGTACTGCCGCTTTCAATAAGGTCAAGCATTGATGTCATACTGCCATCTGTGTTATTAGCCCTTATATATGCAGCATATTGATCTACAATCTCTTGAGGCGTCTTTTTCATAACATCAGTCTTAGCATCGACAATAACACCGGTGCTTGTAGTTTTAGGAGTTTCTACGGCTGACTTAGACTTTGCGCGATTCTCTACAGCAATAATTTTTCTATATGCTTTTATATGATTAATTAGATGTGTGTCAATCGGATTTGTGACAATAAACTTACCAGCCCTTACGAGCTCCTCGATAGCCGCCGCTACTTCTGGGGCTACATTAGGCGTATACGCGCCATTGATAGGCCGCCTTAATACAAGCGCTACCGTATCTACATCAACACCTTTCAGGTTGGCAATCTTTGCTATTGTATTTGAGTATACGCCATTATCGCCGCCATATTCAGCTACAATATGAAACATGCCGTCCGCCTCTATCTGTTTCATAGCATCGCTTATGATAGATAATTGCTCAGCTGCAGATTCGGATGTGTAATCACCATGTTCGTCAAAATACATGCTATACCTCAATGATTCAAAATCTGTACCAGGAATTTGACTTGCCATGTGCTTAAGCATCTCTTCGCTATTCATTGGGTTGTTTGTGCGGAAGTTGTATAAATCATTATCGACATTTGCAAACTCCATAGAGCCATTACTATATATAGCCGGCTGAGTGTCAAGCATGTATATGTAGAATTCCCTATTTGTAGTCTTACTTGAATTCTTTAGCTTCTGCTTAGCCCAGAACGATCCAATCTTGTTATAGGTTAAATAATTATCCTTAAATCTTACCTTAACAGCGACATCATCAGATTCGCCGGTATGAATAACGCCTAATGCTAATGGCGTATTGCCGGAGAACTGACTACTAAATGTAGGCCCAATATACAGAGTTCCACCCTTAAACAGTGGCACTACATTAGAGCCTTTAGCCCTACCAACAGTGCGCACAATGTCTGTAGACGTAGATACGAAGCTTGTTACAAACCTCATGAGCCTGTTAAAATACCTTGGCTCATACAGTTTACTATCTATATTATTGTAGTAATCATCTATAGTAACAACACTTCCATCTTGCTCATACATCAAACTATTGATTAGAGATGCCGGAGCATGCATTGAAAGCTCATGTACGCCGGATGACTTAAACTTGCCTGAAATAACAGAATACAAGTACAAGTTAATAGCAAACTGTTTGGTATCAGGATTATTAAATAGAT
>JAIRKG010000073.1 GCA_031260235.1 Dysgonamonadaceae bacterium
GCAAATTCGCGCGGAGTTGGAACATTCCTACCGACTTGGTTCGCGCTTCGTTGATTTTGAGGGCGGAGAGCCTACATTATGGCGAGACGGAGACAGGGATTTGAATAGCCTGATCCGGCTGTCGAAAGAAATCGGGTTTTATTCCGCTACGATTACGACTAATGCGCAACAGCCGTTCGACGGCTCCGAAGCCGATTCAATTTGGGTCAGCCTCGACGGAATAGGGCAGTTTCACGACGCTATACGCGGACAGGGAACTTTCGACCGTCTGGTGAAAAATATTGCGACTGCCCGCCATCCGCATTTGAGCGTCAATATGGTCATTAATTCCCTAAATTATACTTCGGTAGAGGAAACAATCGAGTTTGCAAAAACCAATCCCCACATCCGGTTGATTTCCCTGAATTTTCATATGCCTTACGAGGGAACGGAAGATTTATTTCTCGATTGGGAAAAGCGGGCGGAAGTGATTGATTTAATTATACGGAAAAAGCGGGCGGGCTATCCCATTATGAATTCGGTTTCGGGCTTGAAGTTGATGAAGCGCAATGAGTTTGACAGGCAGTGTTGGATATCCGATTTTGTCCTTTCGGACGGGACTTATTTATCCGAATGTCCGGGAAATATAACCGGCGTTTGCGATCGTTGCGGGTTCTCAATGGCTGGGGAGATGGATTCGGTGATGCATTTGAAACCGGACACGATATTGGCGGGGATGAAGTTGCGGGTATAATACGCTCAAAGTATCCCCATTTCCACCATCTCAATAATCCGTTCAATCTCTGCATCCCGCCCCTCAGGTTCCCAAGTTGATTTAAGGCTTGCGCCGAACGTTCCGGCAAAGATATTCCAAAAACCTGCGCGGAAAGAACCCAAAAAGGCTTTCACCAATTCAAACGAGGTTTGGTTACACTCACGATTGATAAGTTTTATTAACAGTTTCCCCTGCGACAAAGTCATTTTTTTAAGTTCCGGCTTATATTGCTTAAACAAATCGTTTTCCATACGTGACAGATGTTTCCGCCGGTCTTCTTCTGTCGGCAAAGTCATAATATATTCGTAAGTTTCTATAAGCGTTGCATAAATCATCTGGGCATAGGGCAAGGTTTTTTTCACGTCTCGCACCATTTTCCGGTATTTCTCATTTTCCGTAAATCTTCTATATACCTGTGGCGGATAGATGTAAATGTCGTTCATAACCATCACTTTCATTGAGTCGTTCCCGTCTATGGCGCCGGCGAGGATAGTCGATTTGAAAGCGTTCTGCGCCGATGTTTTTGTGCCGGATACGCAGAAAAGCAGCAGGGTTGAAAGGATGTAGAGGTGTTTCATATTGCAAAGGTAATATTATTAGAGGGAAAAGAAATTTTTTCATACCTTTGCAGCATTATAAAAGTCAAATATTTATGAATCATGTTACATTACTTACTTACAATATTCCTCTTCACCTGTTTACAAATCCATACGAAAGATGACGACTTTTTCTCGCATACGGTCGAAAAAGGACAGACCGTTTATTCCATCGCATCCATGTATCACCTCTCTGTGGACGATATTTATGCATTAAACCCGCAAAGCAAAACGCTTATCAAAGTGGGCGGAAAACTGAAAATTCCGCAGAAATCAGGCTCATATATCTACCACGTGATTCAACCGAAGGAAACCCTGTATGCCCTTTCCAAAAAATATCTGATAAAGGGTGAAGACATACTCGCGGTCAATCAGGGGCTATCTACCCAAACGTTCCAAACAGGGAAAATCATCCGTATTCCCGTGAATCGGACTGAGGCTGTTGCCAAAAGCGGAAACGAGATGATAAATAGAGTAAACGCCAACTCTCTGTTGAATCAAGTTGCTGCACCTGTCCAGCCGATTAAAACCATCCGGGTGGCGCTTCTGTTGCCTTTCGGACTGAAGGAAAATGCAACAGGCGAAAACAGGATGATTGAATATTACGAAGGATTCCTGTTGGCGCTGAAAACGCTCAAAAGCAGGAATATTTCAATCGATTTGCAGGTTTATGACGTCGGCTCCGACACGAAAGATATTCCCGGCATCCTGAAAAAGGAAGAGATGCAGCAAGTTCACCTGATTATCGGCGGCCTCTCGGAAGAGCAAATCAAAATTATTTCCCGCTTTTCAAACGAAAGGAATATTCCTTATATAATACCGTTCACTTCAACGACCAGCGAACCGTATAACAACCCTGCGGCCTACCAGGTGAATACCCCACATACCATTTTATATGCCAAAGCAGCGACCGCTTTTATTAACAAATACAGAAATCACCGCATCTTTTTAGTGTCGGGCGGAAACAACGACGTCAACCAATCGGAATTTATCGACTTCCTGCGCGGCGAATTATACGAAAAGCAAATCCCGTTTGAAACCATCCCTGCGGAACGTTTTCTTGACGAAAACTTCGCCTCTAACCTCGATTTGCGCAAAGGCAATGCATTTGTCCCCGACGACGACAGTTCGGCAACGATTGAAAAAATGATAATTCACTTGAAATCCATTCGGGACAATCATCCCGAATACCGCATTTCATTGTTCGGATATCCGCGGTGGCAAACCTACAATTCAAAGTATTTCACAGGGTTTTCGCGCCTGAACATCTCTTTTTTTTCTGTCTTTTATGCCGATGTAACTTCCATGGAAGTAAAAAATTTTTACGATACGTTTCATAAATGGTATAGCCGGAATATTGCAAACAACTTTCCGAAATTCGGTATTCTGGGATACGACATGGGGATGTATTTCCTGCAATCCGTACATATATACGGAATGTCTTTCGGCAAGGATGCCAATATGTTAAAATATAAGGGACTGCAAACCGATTTTCATTTTGAAAGAGTGAATAACTGGGGCGGATTTATCAATACAAACTTGTTTATTGTGAATTATAATCCCGATAATTCCATTACGAAAATTAGTATTAAATAATATGCAAAAATAAGATGAGAACTTCCCTTTGTGAAAATTTTTCCGGATTGCTTCAGCGCTTCGTGCTTCGCAATAGTGAAGCAATCCGGAGAAACAACAAATTTATTGTTTACATAATTCTTTTTGCTTCCCTATGCCAATTTGCCGGCGGTCAGGTAAATTCCTTCTCCCGCGAATGGGCTTTCGGCGTAAACGGCGGCGCAAATCTTTCCCGGATGCGTTTCAATTCGAAATATTATGTTCCACAGGGACTTTATGTGCAACCTGCCGGCGGGTTGACGGTGCGTTATATTTCGGAAAATCACTTCGGCATTGTCGGCGAACTTAATTACTCTTTGTGTGGCTGGACGGAAAAAAAGGATACGCTCAATGGCGCCCACTTGAACGAATACACCCGCTCGCTGGCTTATCTCGAAATTCCGCTGTTAACGCATATTTATTTCAGTATGGGAAAGCGCGCCCGGTTGATTTTCAATGCCGGTCCACAAATCAGATATAATATCGGCGAAGAAGTGAAGAAAAGAATAATCGGCGACGAGAATACGAATTGGATTTATTATGACGACAAATACAAAGTAACCCGCCAATTCGACTACGGTATAAAAGGAACGGCCGGCGTTGAAATCCAGGCTGGAATCGGCTCTTTCATACTGGGCGGCAGTTATTATTTCGGTCTCGCAGACATCTTTAATAATGGAAGAGCAGATGTTTTCCAGGCGTCTTCCAACCAAATAATTAGCGTTAATTTGACTTATTTAATAACACGTTTCCGGTAGCAGGTTATTACCATTTCCGGTAAGGGGAATATAAACTATTTAATAATTGTACTAAAAAACATGAAGATTTCTCAAATTATAATTGAATTGGAAAATTACGCTCCCCTATCCATTCAGGAAACCTTTGATAATTCGGGATTGCAGATAGGCGATACATCCAGGGAAGCGCGAGGCGTATTACTGAGTTTAGATGTAACGGAAAAAGTAGTGGAAGAAGCAATCAACATGAATTGCAACCTGATTATATCGCATCATCCGTTGTTGTTCAAACCTGTGAAAAAGATAACGGGAAAAACCTATACTGAGCGTTGCATAATTAAAGCCTGCAAGCATGATATTGTTGTTTACGCTTCGCATACGAATATGGACAATGCTTTCGGCGGCGTTAACTATCATTTGGCGAGAAAAATCGGCTTGCAAAATGTCCGTGCATTGAGTCCGAAAAAAGACTGTCTCTTGAAATTGGTAACTTTCGTTCCGGAAACGCACGCCGAGATGCTTCGCAATGCCCTGTTCAACGCAGGCGCCGGACAAATCGGGAATTATGACTCCTGCAGTTTTAATGCCTCCGGATACGGTTCTTTTCGCGCCGGCAACAATACGCATCCCTACGTCGGAAACATCAATGAACTCCATACCGAGCCGGAAATCCGCATCGAAACCATCGTTCCCACTTATAAAAAGCAGGCTACACTTCGCGCATTACTGTCCGCCCATCCTTATGAAGAGCCTGCTTATGACTTTTATTCCATTGAAAATGACTGGCGGCAAATCGGTTCGGGAATTGTCGGTGAACTTCCGGCTCCCGAAGACGAAAAATTGTTTTTACAGAAACTGAAAACCATTTTCAATCTGGAAACGCTCAAACATTCGCCTTTCACAGGAAAACCAATCAAAAAAGTCGCCCTCTGCGGCGGCAGCGGCGCTTTCTTAATTCCTGACGCCATTGCCTGCGACACAGATATTTTTATCACCGGCGAAGCCCGATACAATGATTATTACGACGTGGAAAACCACATTCTTTTGGCAGTTATCGGACATTATGAATCGGAAGTTGCCGTAAAAGAGATTTTTTATGATATTATTATAAAAAAAATTCCTAACGTTACCGTTCATTTATCAACGGTGAATACAAATCCTGTAAATTTTATATGAAATATGGCAAAAAAAAGAAAAAAAGCCGTAAAAGAGATTTTTTATGATAATATTACAAAAAAAATTCCTAACTTTGTTGTTCATTTTTAACGTTAAATATAATATATAAATCAATATGGCAAAAGCCGAAAAAAAAGCGAAAAAACCAACTGCGTCGAAAAAACCAACCGCTACGCAATCTATGGCTGATCAAAATGTCAATACGAAAAATACGGTAACCGAAGACGACGATTTATCTGTTGAGCGGAAATTGACCAGTTTATACAAACTGCAAGCCATACTTTCGGAAATCGACAAAATCAAGATGCTTCGCGGCGAACTTCCTTTGGAAGTACAAGACTTGGAAGATGAAGTGGCTGGACTGCAAACACGCATCCAGAATTTCCTGCTGGACAGCAAGGACTTTGAGACCGTTATCGGACAAGAACGAATCAAAATAACCGATTCCAACGCCTTAATCCTTAAATATAAGGAACAGTTGGAAAATGTCCGCAACAACAGGGAGTTTGACAGCCTCTCAAAAGAAATCGAATTTCAAAGCATAGAAATGGAATTGGCAGAAAAACGCATCAGGGAATATACCACCGAATCAAAGAAGATCAAAGACACAATTGCCGAAAGCAAAGCCCTTTTGATAGAACGGCAAGCCAATTTGCAATCCAAAAAAGAAGAATTGGACGAAATCATTTCCGAAACGAAAATTCAGGAAGAAGGATTGCGGGAAAAAGCCAAACAACTGGAAACAACCATCGAACTGCGTCTGTTAGCGGCATTCAAGCGTATTCGCAAAGGCACCCGTAACGGTTTGGCTGTGGTTTACATCCAGCGCGACGCCTGCGGCGGCTGCTTCAACAAAATACCTCCCCAAAGACAATTAGAAATTAAACAGAGCAAAAGAACAATTGTTTGCGAACATTGCGGGCGGATTATTGTTGATCCGCAGTTGGCAGGGGTAGAGTGATTGCTTTGCAGTTCCGTTCAATAACCTTTCGGAAACAAAATTAACCACCCAAGTTCCGAAAAGTGTGTTTACTTTATGAAATTACACTGATTACATTTGTAACCTTAAACAATATCATTATGTATTTATTAGGATTTGACGTTGGGAGTTCGTCGGTGAAAGTTTGCTTGGTTGAAGCCGAGTCGGGAAAAACCGTCGCTCAGGATTTTTCCCCGAAAACAGAAATGCCGATTATCGCCGAAAAACCGGGTTGGGCAGAGCAAAATCCCGAATCCTGGTGGGAAAACCTTAAACTGGCAAACGAGTCGGTTTTGAAACAGTCTGGCATAGCCGCAGGAGAAATCAAAGCAATCGGAATCTCGTGGCAGATGCACGGATTGGTCTTGGTTGACAAAAACAAACAGGTTTTGCGTCCTTCAATTATCTGGTGTGACAGCCGCGCAGTTCCTTACGGAGAAAAGGCTCTCCAAGCCATTGGAAAAGAAACCTGCCTCTCTCATTTATTAAATTCACCCGGAAATTTCACAGCCGCCAAATTGGCATGGATCAAAGAAAATGAACCGCAGATTTACAAACAAATCGACAAAATCATGTTGCCCGGCGACTATATTGCCATGAAACTGACCGACACAATCGGTATAACGGTCGAAGGCTTGTCCGAAGGTGTCTTCTGGGATTTTAAAGAAAACAGACTGTCGGACGCCGTGCTGGATTATTTTGATTTCGACCGCAATTTCATTCCCGAAACCATACCGACTTTCGGAATCCAAGGGCTTGTAACGGTTGCTGCTGCCGAAGAATTGGGTTTGAAAGAAGGAACTCCCGTTTGCTACCGTGCCGGTGATCAGCCAAACAATGCGCTATCGCTGAACGTGTTTAACCCTGGAGAAATAGCCTCTACGGCAGGCACTTCCGGCGTAGTTTACGGCGTTTTAGGAAAAGTCAATTACGACCCGTTGTCGCGGGTGAATACTTTTGCACATGTCAATCATTCGCCGGAACAAACCCGCTTGGGCGTTTTGTTGTGTATTAACGGTGTTGGAATCCTTAATTCGTGGGTTAAGAAAAATATTGTTACGCGGGGGCTTTCTTACGGCGACATGAATGCGTTGGCATCGCAATCCCCGAATGGCAGCAAAGGTCTGACCATTATTCCTTTTGGGAACGGCGCGGAACGGATTTTGGAAAACCGCGAACCCGGATGTTCCATTCACGGAATCAATTTTAATATTCACAATCAGGCAGATATTATCCGCGCCGCGCAGGAAGGGATCGTTTTCTCCTTCCAATACGGTATGGAAATTATGAAAAGTATGGGAATGGATGTCAGTCTGATACGCGCAGGAAACGCCAATATGTTCCTGAGTCCGCTGTTCCGTCAAACACTGGCGACTATCAGCGGGGCGACTATTGAACTGTTTGATACCGACGGTGCGGCGGGCGCGGCAAAAGGTGCAGGTATCGGCATTGGCATTTATGCATCAAACAAAGAAGCGTTTGCAAGCCTTGAAAAATTGGCCGTTATTGAGCCGGGAATACGAGATGAGGTGCAGTGCAGGGAGGCTTATGAACGTTGGAAAAGTTATATGGATTGAAATGTTGTGTAACATAGATTATTAAACTTTATAAATGTATTTATTATGACAAAAAAAGAGTATTTCCCACAAATCGGGAAGATTAAATTTGAAGGAAGAGAAAGTAAGAACCCTTTGGCGTTTCGTTTTTTCGACGCCGATAAGGTAGTGTATGGAAAGAAAATGAAGCACTGGTTCAAGTTTTCGATGGCTTGGTGGCACACCCTTTGCGCTGACGGGGGCGATCCGTTCGGACCTGGTACGAAAACTTTTCCGTGGGCACATGGCGATTCCGCTTTGGAAATCGCAAAACAGCGTTTGGATGCAGGTTTCGAGTTTATGCAGAAAATCGGAATCGAATACTATTGTTTCCATGATATAGACTTGATAGCCGAAGGTAATTCCATTGAAGAATACGAGGCAAATCTTAAGGCTATTGTGGCTTATGCGAAAAAGAAACAGGCAGAAACGGGTATCAAACTGCTGTGGGGTACGGCTAATGTGTTTGGACACAAACGCTACACGAACGGGGCGGGTACAAATCCCGATTTCAACGTAGTTGCCCGCGCTGCCGTTCAAATCAAAAACGCTTTGGACGCTACGATTGAACTGGGTGGTGAAAATTATGTGTTCTGGGGTGGCCGCGAGGGTTATTATTCCTTGCTGAATACCGATATGAAGCGTGAAAAGGAACATTTGGCAAGACTACTGACTTCAGCCCGCGATTACGCCCGTGCCAAAGGTTTCAAAGGCAACTTCCTGATTGAACCGAAACCGATGGAACCGACGAAGCATCAATATGATGTGGATGCGGAAACGGTAATAGGTTTCTTGCGTGCGCACGATTTGGACAAAGATTTCAAGTTGAATATCGAAGTAAACCACGCTACTTTGGCCGGTCACACGTTTGAACATGAACTGCAATGCGCTGCCGACGCAGGAATGTTGGGTTCGATAGATGCCAACCGCGGCGACTACCAAAACGGATGGGACACCGACCAGTTCCCGATTGACGTTCACGAATTGACGCAAGCCATGCTGGTTATCCTGAAAAACAGCGGTTTGCAGGGCGGCGGCACCAATTTTGATGCAAAGACGCGCCGCAGTTCAATGGATTTGGAAGATATTTTCATCGCGCATATCGCAGGCATGGACACTTTCGCTCACGCATTGGAAGCCGCCGCGGATATACTCGAAAAATCGCCCTACCGGAAAATGCTTGCCGACCGCTACGCTTCTTTCGACAGCGGAAAAGGCAAAAAATTTGAAAAAGGCAAGCTCTCGCTTGAAGATTTGTACGCCTATGCCAAAGCCAATGGCGAACCTGCTCAAATCAGCGGCAAACAGGAGCTTTACGAAGCAATTGTTAATATGTACGTTTAATTGAATGTAAAATATCATTTTGCATTCTACATTTTACATTCTCAATGAGCAAGGAGTATAATTTAATCTACATCATCGGCATCACTCTGGTTGCCACGATCGGAGGATTGCTTTTCGGTTACGACACGGCAGTGATTTCGGGCACGGTTGAGTCGCTGAGAGTTTATTTGATAGAACCCAACGGATTGGGTTCTTTCGCCTTGGGCGCAACAGTGTCAAGTGCATTGATAGGATGCATCACCGGCGGTTTCATTTCTGGGTTTTTGTCTTTCCGTTTCGGTCGAAAAAATTCCCTTATGATTGCCTCCGTTTTGTTTTTGTTTGCCGCTTTGGGGTCGGCATATCCCGAATTTCCTTTCTTCATGAAAGACAGAAATTCGCTAAATGTGCTTTTTTTGTTCAACTTCTACCGTATTATCGGCGGTATTGGCGTAGGCTTGGCATCGGCAGTATGTCCGATGTATATTGGCGAGATAGCGCCTGCCGGTATTCGGGGGCGTTTGGTATCCTTCAATCAATTTGCCATTATCTTTGGGATGCTGGTGGTCTATTTTGTGAATTGGGGCATTGCCAAAGGGCAAACAGCAGAGTGGATTCACGAAACAGGCTGGCGCTACATGTTTCTGTCCGGAGCGATTCCTTCCCTGTTGTTTGGAGGTTTGCTGTTTTTCGTGCCTGAAACACCGCGCTATTTAAGCCTGAGATATCAACACGAGGAGGCTTTAGCAGTTTTGTTGAAAATCAATACTTCCAAAGAGCAGGCGGTTGCGATTTTGAAGGAAATACAAGACTCGCTGGGCGAATTCATAACAAGCAAACTGACGGCTTATGGGACTGGAGTTATCATTATCGGCATCTTGATTTCCGTATTCCAACAATTTGTAGGAATCAATGTAGCCCTGTATTATGCACCTGAAATCTTTAAGAGTATGGGAGCGAAGACAGACGCCGCCATGCTGCAAACCATCGTAATGGGCTTTGTAAACGTAGTTTTCACTGTTCTGGCAATTGTTACGGTGGACAAATGGGGGCGGAAACCGCTTTTGATAACAGGCTCTATCGGTATGGCAATCGGCATGTTTGCCATTTCAGCGTTAGCATTCAACCAAATTATAGGCAT
Source organism: Dysgonamonadaceae bacterium (assembly GCA_031260235.1). Taxonomy (GTDB): domain Bacteria; phylum Bacteroidota; class Bacteroidia; order Bacteroidales; family Azobacteroidaceae; genus Azobacteroides. Next base: position 9,916 of record JAIRKG010000073.1, read on the forward strand.
TTGGACTTTAGTATTTATTATCCTATATACAGCCTCATTTATGATGTCATGGGGACCTATTTGCTGGGTGCTGATATCGGAGATTTTCCCGAATAGGATTCGCGGCCAGGCAGTAGCAATAGCCGTTGCAGCACAGTGGGCAGCCAACTATTTCATCTCTTCGACCTATCCTCCGATGATGGAATACAGCAGCGGCCTTACTTACGGTTTCTACGGATTGATGGCTGTCTTTTCCGCTATTTTCGTCTGGATTTGGGTGCCGGAAACCAAGGGGAAGACTTTGGAAGAGATGGAGAGGATATGGCAGAAGAAGTAGAATCACACAGTTTTTGGAACCAAGGAAAAGGCGATGGATGTAAATCCGTCGCTTTTTTTAATTTGTTCTTTTTCTTTAACAACTGTTTTCTGGATTGCTTCACTGCTTCGCAGTTCGCAATGACGCAGAGGGGTCGCAATATCGCAGTCGTCATTGCGAGGGCTTCGCCCGAAGCAATCCAGGGAAAAAACCGCAACGCCCCGAACGCTTCCACAGCCCCGCATTCAATCACATTAGACAGGAAACTGACAGTAGTATCTCCATTCT
>JAIRKG010000153.1 GCA_031260235.1 Dysgonamonadaceae bacterium
TCGAGTATTCATTTATAATTTAATTTGGAATTATCCGAGTAGGACATTGTTAGCATCTTCACCACAAAGATATAAGTTATTTTTGATATACCCCAAGTCCGGAAAACCCGCCGCCGTCACCCGGAGGCGAAGCGGCGAAGCAATCCACCAAAACAAGCCCGTCATTGCGAGGCGAAGCCCGCGGCAACCTCCACAAAAAACCAAAGCCCCCCAATCGGGAGGCTTTTTTAAAATCCGGCGCAATGCCAAATCCGTGAAGACTGTTATGCCGGCGCCACGATATTAAAACTGACCGTTTTCGACCCCTTAAATGCATTTTTCCCGTGAATAATCACGCTCGCCGTGCCGGGTTTATCGTTGTTGTGATAAGACAGCTCAAAGTCTTTGGCAAATGCCAGTTTTTTCCCTTCATACATGACGTCCGGTATTAGAACAACCGGTTCGCCTTTCCATTCCTGGTCGGGAATGGATGCTACCGTCGCCTTGTCGATATTTTTTGCGGCGTGGTGATGATCGTGATCTTTCAGCCGGTGCGTACCCAGTCCAAATTTGCCTGTTCTTCGGCAATCCATTTGTTAAATTCAGGCGTAAACTGCTGAATAGCGTTTTTTACGTCTGCTCCTGCATGTGAAATTTCGCCTCTTACTTTATCGAAAAATTCGTAATGCGTTTTGTTCAAAGTTTTTCTCTCCCCGTTGGGGAGGGACTTGCTACGTTCATAGCAAGCGAACCAAAATATTTTTGCTTGCACGTATGTTGCAACCTCACCCCGTCACCCGGAGGCGCGATAGCGGCGCGTAATGACGTGTACGGTTCTGTTTGCTGGATTGCTTCGGACTTTGTCCTCGCAATGACGGGTGCGGCGCAATGACGGGGGTGGGCAGCGATGATGGGGTGCGGACGGGGGCGTTGCGGGGGTGTCCCCCGCTGGATTAATTTTTAATGAGAGGTGGGGCGGCAGGTTGCACTATTTCCGGCGCAACTGCCTGTCTGATGTCAAACGTCCGCCAAACATTCAACAGCTGTTTCCGCTCCAGCGCTTCTTTTCCGATAAAAATATCCAAGATGCGCATTTCGGCGTTATTTACGGATTCTTCCAGCAGGTGGGTAAAGAAATCTTTCTGCAGAGGATATTCCTCGATGGAATATTGGTCGACGCCTGCTAATCCGGCGGCTATTTCGACGGCTTTGTCAATGCCGCCCAATTCATCAATCAGGCCGTTGCTTAATGCCTGGTTACCGCTCCAGATGCGTCCTTGCCCGATGGCGTCGATTTCCGCTTTGGTTTTCCCGCGTCCATCGGCACAGCGGCTCAGGAACGTGTCGTAGCCTCTTTCGATATATGCCCGGATCATTGCCGATTCGTCGGCATTGAAGGGACGGGCAGGAAGCAAGCCGCCACCGAGCAGGGGTATGCCGACGGCTTCGTTATTGAAGTTTGAATGTTTGTTTGTTCCCACGCGGTCGTGGGTTACGCCGATTTTCTTAGCCAGTGATGCACCGGAAGGAATCAAGCCGTAGATGCCGATTGAGCCGGTGATTGTAGTTGGCTCGGCAACGATTTTGCTCGCAGGTGCGGCGATATAATATCCTCCGGAAGCTGCATAATCGCCCATCGAAACGACTACCGGTTTCACTTCGTTTAGGGCTTTCACCGCATGGTGAATCTGCTCGGAGGCAAAGGCACTCCCGCCGCGAGAATTGACCCTGAACACAACGGCTTTAACGTCTTTGTCCTTTTTCAGATTGTCGATTTCTTCCGCATATTTTTTGACGGTAATGACGCCGGTAGCGAAAAACTGTTCCTTTTCATTGTCCGTGATTATGCCTTCGGCGAATAAAACGGCGATCTTGTCTTTTTTGATTTTCTCAATGCCTGCCGGAATGGCTTTCAGGTTGTTTACGCTTGCTATTTCCAAATCTTCGTCGTCGGTCAGGTCTAATAGTCTTTTGAGGTAGGATTCCACTTCGTCTCCGTATTTCAGGCTATCAACGAGTTGGTTGGCAACGATTATTTTCGGGTCGGCAAAAGTCATACATTTATCGGCATATTGATTGAGTTTATCGGTGAGAATGTTGCGGCTTTCGGAAATATCCGCCAGCAGCGTTCCCCAAATATCGTTCAATATCGACGAGTGTTGCTCTTTATTTGCATCGCTCATTTTATCGTGGATATACGGCTCGACTGCCGACTTGAACGTCCCGACTTTGAATACCTGCCATTCAATGCCGATATTTTCGTAAAACCCTTTTTCAAACTGGATGCTCATGCCTAAACCCTGGAAGATGAATATGCCTTCGGGATTCAGGAAAATGGGGCTGGCAACCGAGGCGATGTAATAGGAGTTTTGCGTGTATTGATCGCCGTATGCGACGATAAATTTACCGCTTTCTTTGAACGAGAGCAACGCGTCGCGTATTTGCCGCGCAGAGGCGAAACCGGTCTGAAGCATACCTGCTTTCAGGTAAATTCCCGCGATTTTGTCGTTGTCTTTTGCCTTTTTGATTGCGGAGATAACGTCGTTTAATCCGAGCGCTTTTGTTTCGTTGAGCAGGAAATCGAATGGATTTTCTTCCACGCGGTCATTGATTACGCCGGTTAAATCCACTTTTAACACCGTTTTCGGTTCTAAAACATAGGTGGGTTTGCTCCCCATTGAGATGGTGGCTATTCCCGCAATAGATGCAACACAGAGGATGAATAAAATAAATCCTGCAATAAATACGCCTAAACAGGAGGCGAATAACATTTTAAAAAAACTCTTCATTTGTTTTATTTTTTAATTATTAATTATACTTCGATATATCTCCGCCCTGGAGGGCTGCCGCCATTTATATCAACATTCTGCCAATTTCCTGTAGCGTATCCGCTTCGGCTCCATATACCCCAAACGCTGCTTTTTATTTTCTTCATATTCGGAATAGGAACCTTCAAAGAAAAACACTTCCGAGTTTCCTTCAAAAGCAAGGATGTGCGTACAAATCCGGTCTAAAAACCAGCGGTCGTGAGAAATGACTGCCGCGCAACCGGCAAAGTTTTCCAGCCCTTCTTCCAGTGCACGCAGTGTATTGACATCTATATCGTTGGTCGGTTCGTCGAGCAGGAGAACATTGGCTTCCGATTTCAAAGTCAGCGCCAGGTGCAGGCGGTTTCTTTCACCACCCGAAAGCACTCCGCATTTCTTCTCCTGGTCGGCTCCGCTGAAATTGAACCGTCCCAGATAGGCGCGGGAATTGACTTCTTTCCCGCCAACGCGAATAAATTCCGTGCCTCCCGATATTACTTGGAAAACTGTTTTCTCGGGGTCTACGTCCGTATGGCTTTGATCAACATAGCCGATTTTAACCGTTTCGCCGACTTCAAAACTGCCTTTGTCCTGCTTTTCCAAGCCCATAATCAGGCGGAAAAGCGTTGTTTTTCCCGCGCCGTTAGGCCCGATAATTCCGACAATCCCGTTGGGAGGCAGCATGAAATTCAAATCGGCATAAAGCAATTTGTCGCCGTAGGCTTTGGAAACATGTATACATTCGATGACTTTGTTTCCCAAACGGGGACCGTTGGGGATGAAGATTTCCAGTTTTTCTTCCCGTTTTTTGACGTCTTCGTTCAAAAGTTGTTCATATGAGTTCAGGCGTGCTTTTCCTTTGGATTGACGGGCTTTTGGCGCCATTCTTGACCATTCGAGTTCCCGTTCCAGGGTTTTTCGGCGTTTGCTTGCCTGCTTTTCTTCCTGTGCCATACGGGTTGTTTTTTGTTCCATCCATGAAGTATAATTTCCTTTCCACGGGATACCTTCGCCGCGGTCTAATTCAAGAATCCAGCCCGCCACATGGTCCAGAAAATAGCGGTCGTGGGTAATGCAAATCACCGTTCCGGCATATTGTTGCAAATGTTGTTCCAGCCAATCGATAGATTCTGCGTCCAAGTGGTTGGTCGGCTCGTCTAAGAGGAGGATGTCAGGTTGTTGCAACAACAGGCGGCAAAGGGCAACGCGGCGGCGTTCGCCTCCGGAAAGCGTCCCAACCGGTTGGTCTCCGGGCGGACAGCGCAATGCGTCCATTGCCCGTTCCAGTCTGCCGTCGATGTTCCATGCGTCGGTTGCGTCAATTTTATCCTGCAATTCGGCTTGGCGGGTAAGGAGCTTATCCATCTTTTCTGCGTCTTCGTAATATTCCGGCAAGCCGAATTTTTCATTAACCGCTTCATATTCTTTCAGGATATCCATGATTTCCCCTATGCCTTCCTGCACCGTTTCTTTGACGGTTTGAGCGTCGTCCAGTTTCGGGTCCTGTTCCAGATAACCAATCGAATATCCGGGAGAAAAAACGACTTCACCCTGATAATCTTTTTCGATTCCGGCGATTATTTTCAACAGGGTCGATTTCCCTGAGCCGTTCAAACCGATGACGCCGATTTTAGCGCCGTAGTAAAATGATAGGTAAATGTCTTTGAGGACTTGTTTGTGAGGCGGAAATATTTTGTTCGCGCCTACCATTGAAAAAATGATTTTTTTATCGTCTGCCATATTTTATTTTTCTTATAATTGATAATTATTTTTGAAGATACAAAAGAGATGCAATCATTATTCCAGCGAAGCCGCATAATCAAAAGAAACCGAAAAGACGTCTTTCCATGCTTTATCTTCCTTGCCCGCCAGATTGGAGTTGTGCCAAAGGCTAAGGAAATCCCCGCCTGATTTCTTACATTCATCGATCAACTGCTTAATTTTGAACAGGGCATATTCCGGATTACAGTTCAAATGAGTGATAAGCGTTGTGTCCATCATAATCGTAGGGTGAATCATCAGGTCGGTTTGAATGTCGTGTTCAACGTCATAGAAATGATAGGGAACGGCGGTTCCGGAGCGGAAACCGGGCGCTTTGGAAAAACCGAGCGTGAAGTCGTCCGTAAATCCGGCGGCGGCGGCTTCGCGGAAAGATTGCGGGCAAACCACTCGCAAAAAGTGCCGTCGGCAGGCGGTTACATTCCTGTTCAGCATTTTTTCAAGTTCTTTCTTTTCTTTCTCCATTAGTTGGGGATTGTTAAAAGCGTCGTATGAAGGGTGCGACCCAATCGTAGCCTGTTTCAGGTTTTTCAAATACTTGTTATAGAAAATGGTTGACACGTCGTTGTTACGGCCATATTGCCCGCTTCTTCCCAGCAGGACAAATAAATGATATTCCCGCCCCGCTTTTTTGTGAAGTTCGTCTATTTCCATAGTGGCGTGCATATAAGTATCGGGCATTAGACGGAAAACAACGCCCAGTCGTTCCGCCGCTCTCTTAAAATTGGCTTTCAGCAAATCCAGAACCGTCAACGCTGCGGTTTTAAAGATTCCTTTGTGACGATACATAAAGGGAAAATCAATGTCTATCGTACTTATAAAACGGTATTTCCGCAGTTTGCATTTAAAATCCAGATATTTCTTTTCCAATTCTGCTTTCAAACCATAAGCCCACCGGTCGATAAGCGGGATTTCAAGTGCATTATTCCGGTAAAGCAACGATGCGTTCACATTGAACCGATCATGCTTGTCAATGCGCGTTGAATGATATTCTTCGTAAGACGTTAATAGATAAAATGCGGCGGAAAAAAGGTCGAAAGGAATATCACCACCCTCCTGTTTAAAGAAACAGAAAAAGCCGTTCCAATTATATTCTTCCAAATCGGGAATTTCCCTGACGCCCGTTTCAAACAGCAGTTCGTGCGGGATAATCTGCAAACCCTGCGCCAAGCTTTCCTTTGAATAGTTGATGCAAACCCCGCCCGCCTGTAGAAAATCTTCTTTTAAGGTTGTAATTCTGAATGTTTCTCCCAGTATATTTCCCAAAATATGCTGCGCCACATAATTTAGCCGGGTGATATTTTTCTCTGCGGTATAAACTATAATCATTTGTCAGGGATTTGTTAATTTAAAAATCCTGCCGTATCTTTGCAGGCGTTTAGGAACTGTTAGCTCAGTTGGTTCAGAGCGCTGCCTTGACAGGGCAGAGGTCGCCGGTTCGAACCCGGCACAGTTCACTTCCTTAAAAATCCCAAACACAGAAGACCCGGATCCCGACATACTTGCGTAAATAGCGCCCTCGTCGTATAACGCTTGTTTCATATTGCCGACGACAGGATAACGGGCGAATATTCCTTCTTCAAAATCGTTAACGATGTGATTCCTCCATTCTTCGATTGGTAAATCGGCTATTTCGGTCAACCGGAAAGCAGGTTTCCGAGGTTTAACGTCGGCGTATGCTTCTTTGGTTGAGATATGGACGCCGGGTTTTCCCACTACTAAACAATATCCTTTCAGAGAAATGTTTACAGAGGTGAAAATATCTCCTGTGCCTTCGGCAAATACGGGGTTGTTACGGATAAAAAACGGACAGTCGGCGCCAAGTTGCCGGGCATAATTTTCCAATTGTTCGACAGAAAGGCCTAATCCGGCGAAATCGTTGAGAAGTTTTAGCATAAATGCGGCATCGGACGATCCGCCGCCCAAGCCGGCTTCGGGAAAAATCTGTTTATGCAGATAAATATCTGTTTTGGGCATATTAAAATCTTTTTCCAGCAGGCGAAAGGCTTTCATCACCAGATTATCGCAGGAATTTCCGTCAATAGACATGCCGGTTTGCAAAAATGAAGTCCCGTTTGCGCCGGCCGGAACGATTTCCAGAACATCGCAAAAAGGAACCGGATAAAAAACCGTTTCTATATTGTGATATCCGTCAGACCTCTTGGAAACGACGTGGAGACCGAGATTTATTTTCGCGTTTGGGAAGCAAATCATGTTTTTTGCATTTTAGGCAAGGTTACAATTAATAAATAAATGGGTAAATTACAATATCTATTTGGGTGACCCCGACAGGATTCAAACCTGTGACCTACAGAACCGGAATCTGTCATTCTATTCACTAAACTACGGGGCCGTTTTTGCAGCGCAAAGGTATCTCAAAATTTTTGCATCTCAAAATTTATGCCTATCTTGCACATCGAAATAATAAAATATCATTATGAAACTATTACTTTTAAGCAATTCCACCAATGCAGGCGAACCGTATTTGTTCTGGGCAAAAAGGGAAATACAGGCTTTCCTCGAAAAAGAACCGGCAATAGCCTTGTTTATTCCCTATGCTGCAATCACTTTCAGTTATGATGAATATGAAGCGAAAGTAAAAAACATATTTTCTGCTTTCGGACGTCACGTGACAAGTATTCATCGTGCCGAAGACCCTGTCCGCGCAGTGGAAGATGCGGAAATTATCGTTATCGGCGGCGGAAACACCTGGCATTTGGTGCGGAAAATGCATGATTTGGGATTGATGGATCCCATTCGCAGGAAAGTGTTGAGAGGAACGCCTTACATCAGCTGGAGCGCAGGAGCGAATGTCGCTTGTCCTACTTTAATGACTACCAATGATATGCCGATTATTGATCCGCACGGATTTGATACCTTAAATTTAATCCCTTTCCAGATTAACCCTCATTACATGGACGTACATCCCGTCGGATTCGGTGGCGAAACACGGGAAGTCCGTATCAAAGAATTTATTGAAATCAACCCTGATGTTTATGTTGTGGGCTTGCGTGAATCTACTTTATTGAAACTGGTAAACGGCAAGCTGCAACTGGTTGGTTCGAGATCGGTACGGATTTTCAAAAAAGGCGAAACGCCAAAAAATTTGCAGGTTACGGACGATTTGTCGTTTTTGCTGGCTCAAAAATGAAAATCCTCGTTATCGCCGCCCCACCGCTCCTTTATTAAGAATTAATCCTGCGGGGGAAGTCTCTCCCCCGCAGGATTATTTTTAATGAGTTTTCTCTGGATTGCTTCGGGCTGCGCCCTCGCAATAGACTTGTATCGAAACTCATTTCAACACTCTATTTTCATAGTTTACTATTCCACAAATCAAGTTGTATCTTAACCCAAATCTTTTTCGTCTGTTACGATATCGCTCGCGTGCTATACCAAACCTTTTTGTTCTGCCGATGAT
>JAIRKG010000121.1 GCA_031260235.1 Dysgonamonadaceae bacterium
CCAAGAGATACCGACCTCCCAAGCCAAGAGCGGAAAGTTGCTTAGTTTTTTTGAATGGCAAAAATAAATTATTGTTTGATAAATTAAAATTCTTTGTATCTTTGCATGTCCGAAATATACAAATCGGATTATTATTCACTTAAAAAACAGATAAAAATGGTAAGTTACAAAGAATTAGGCTTGGTAAACAGCCGCGAAATTTTCAAAAAAGCAATTATGGGTCGATATGCTGTCCCTGCTTTTAATTTTAACAATATGGAACAGTTGCAAGCCATCGTACAGGCTTGCGTGGAAGAGGGTTCTCCCGTAATCCTTCAAGTTTCGAGCGGCGCCCGCAAGTATGCCAACCAGACGCTTTTGCGTTACATGGCACAGGGCGCTGTGGAGTATGCTAAAGAATTGGGGAAAAACATCCCTATCGTTCTTCATTTAGATCACGGCGATACGTTTGAACTCTGCAAGAGCTGTGTCGAGTATGGTTTTTCGTCCGTGATGATTGACGGTTCGCATCATTCGTATAACGAAAATGTGGAATTGACGCGGAAAGTGGTTGAATACGCTCATCAATATGACGTTACGGTCGAGGGTGAGCTGGGCGTTTTGGCCGGTATTGAAGATGACGTGGTTGCCGAACATCACACTTACACGCAGCCGGAGGAAGTGGAAGATTTCGTTTCCAGAACAGGAGTGGATTCGCTCGCAATTTCCATCGGGACGTCGCACGGTGCTAACAAGTTCAAACCTGCACAGTGTACCCGCGACGAAAATGGCATGCTGGTTCCGCCTCCTCTGCGCTTCGACATCCTCGAAGAAGTTGAGAGGCGGATTCCGGGATTCCCGATTGTTTTGCACGGTGCTTCGTCTGTTCCGCAGAAATATGTGGAAATAATCAACAGCAACGGCGGCAAACTGAAAGACGCTATCGGTATTCCGGAAGAACAACTGCGCCGCGCTGCCCAATCGTCCGTATGCAAGATTAACATCGACTCCGACGGGCGTCTGGCAATGACTGCCGCTATCCGCCAGACTCTTAGTGAACATCCCGAATGGTTCGATCCCCGCCAGTATCTGGGACCGGCTCGCGAGCAACTGAAAGCGCTTTATAAGCATAAAGTTGTCAGCGTGCTTGGGTCGGCAGGGAAGGCTTAAACTCAGTTGAAAAGTAAATGATGCAAATTGTCGTGTTTTGTATATTTCCGTGCAAGCGGAAATGATAGGGCACGACAATTTTATTTGCAAATACATTAAAATTTATAATTATGGAACCCTACAAAAAGTTTCAACAGCATCTCAGCAGCGAGTTGAACGAAATCCGCAAGGCGGGTTTATATAAGGAAGAGAGAATCATCGCGTCGCCGCAATCGGTGTCTGTCAAGCTTGCTTCCGGGCAGGAAGTGCTTAATTTCTGCGCAAACAGTTATCTGGGTTTGTCGGATAATCCGGGGTTGATTGCCGCGGCAAAAGAGGCTATGTCGAGCAGGGGCTATGGCATGTCGTCCGTACGGTTTATATGCGGGACGCAGGATTTGCACAGGCAACTGGAGGCAAGCATTGCACGGTTTTTCGGTACGGAAGATACGATTTTGTATGCCGCTTGTTTCGACGCGAATGGTGGCGTTTTCGAACCGCTGTTCCACGATAGCGACGCGATTATCTCGGACGCTTTGAATCATGCGTCGATCATCGACGGTGTCCGCTTGTCCAAAGCCGTCCGCTACCGTTATGCCAATGCCGATATGGGCGATTTGGAGGAAAAACTGAAAGAAGCGCAGAAGCATCGTTTCCGCCTGATTGTTACCGACGGCGTTTTTTCGATGGACGGGAATGTTGCGCCGATGGATAAGATTTATGCGCTGGCGCAACAGTATGACGCTATGATTATGGTCGATGAGTCTCATTCTGCCGGCGTTGTCGGAAAAACGGGGCATGGCGTGACCGAACAGTATAACCTGCGCGGCAGGGTGGATATTATTACCGGTACACTGGGGAAGGCTTTCGGCGGCGCCGTCGGCGGCTTCACGACGGGGCGAAAAGAGATTATCGATATGCTCCGCCAGCGTTCGCGTCCTTATTTGTTTTCCAATTCGCTGCCGCCGTCGGTGGTTGGCGCGGGCATTTATACGTTTGAGTTACTGGAAAAATCGAATGAGTTGCAGGACAGGTTGCATGAAAACGCTGCTTATTTCGTGAAACGGATGACGGACGCAGGGTTTGATATTAAGCCGACGCAATCGGCTATATGCGCCGTGATGCTGTATGACGCAAAGCTGTCGCAAGAGATGGCGCGGCGGTTGCTGGACGAAGGAATTTATGTTACCGGATTTTATTATCCGGTGGTGCCGCAGGGACAGGCGCGGATTAGGGTGCAGCTTTCAGCGGCGCATCAACGCACGCATCTTGATAAATGTATTGCCGCGTTTATAAAAGTGCGTGACGAACGGTGAACGGTATGCGGGAGGACATAGCGTCCATTTCGCGTACCGTTTTCAAAAATAGCAATATATATGAGAGCATTAATAAAAAAACAGGCAGCAAAAGGAATATGGCTCGAAGAAGTTCCCATCCCCACAATCGGCAGGGATGATGTGTTAATTAAGATAACGCAGAACGCGATTTGCGGCACCGACCTCCATATTTATGAGTGGAACGAGTGGGCGCAAAAGACCGTCCGGCCGCCGATGACAATTGGGCATGAATATGTCGGCGAGATTGTGGATAAAGGCGCAAACGTCAAGTATCCGGCAATCGGCGAGCGAGTGACGGGCGAGGGGCATCTTTATTGCGGTCATTGTCGCAACTGCCGGCGCGGCAAACTTCACGTATGCGAGAACTCGGCAGGCGTGGGTGTGAACCGCGACGGGGCGATGGCTGAATATCTGTCGCTGCCTGCAACGAATGTTATCCGGCTTGACCCGCGCATTCCAGACGATGTCGCCGCTATCATGGATCCGTTCGGAAATGCTACGCACACAGCCTTTTCCTTCCCAATCCTCGGTGAAGATGTGCTGATTACCGGCGCGGGTTTAATCGGCTCGCTGGCGACGGCGATTACCCGTTTTGCAGGTGCGAGGTATGTTGTTGTTACCGATTTGAGCGATTACCGGCTTGATATTGCACGGAAAATGGGCGCAACGCTGACTGTTAATCCTGCTAAGGGGGAAACGGTGGCTGATACTATGGAAACGCTTCATATCAAAGGGTTTGATGTGGGATTGGAGATGTCCGGCGCACCGAAAGCGTTCAACGAAATGCTCGACTGTATGTATAATGGCTCCAACGTTTCCCTGCTGGGAATATTTCCCGACGGGAGCGGCATCAATTGGAGCAAAGTGATATTTAAGGCGCTTACGCTTAAAGGTATATATGGACGCGAAATGTGGGAAACTTGGTATAAGATGCAGCAGATGTTGATTGCCGGTATCGACATTTCGCCAATTATTACGCACCGTTTTTCGGTAGACGACTTCCAAAAGGGCTTCGATGTGATGGAGAGCGGGCTATGTGGAAAAGTGCTGCTTACTTGGTGAATCCCCCAAACAAACATCCGCTATAACCTCCGGAAAATACCGGTATTCCAATTCATGCACTTTCGCCGCAACATCCTCCGGCGTATCCGTCGGAAAGACTTTGCATTTTGCCTGGAAAATAACCTGTCCCTCATCGTAATTTTCGTTCACATAATGGATTGTAATTCCCGATTCGGTTTCCCTGTTTGCAACCACCGCCTCGTGAACACGCGAGCCATACATGCCCTTCCCTCCGAATTTGGGCAACAGCGCCGGATGAATATTGATGATTTTATATGGATAAGCCTGTATGATATTGAGCGGAACTTTTAACAGGAAACCTGCCAGGACAATAAAATCAATCCTGTTTTCAAGCAAAAAAGCCAGCACTTCCCCATTTTCGAAGCTATCCTTATTATACAGGAAAGAAGGTATCCGCAGTTTTTTCGCCCGCTCGTGAACGTATGCATCCTGTTTGTTGGAAATAATAAACGGAAAATGTAAACGAGCGTCGTCCCTGAAATAGCAGACGATGTTTTCTATGTTTGAACCGGATCCGGAAGCCAGTAAAGCAATGTTTTTCATTGTTTTTTTATTCGTTATAAATGCACAAAGCAATACTTTCTGTGCAAATTTATATGGATTTTGTTTTTTGTTTTAAAATTAATACTTACCTTTGCCATGCAAAAATAAAATAATTCTTTAAATTGTTAACTAAAAAAGAAAAATTATGTCTGAAATTGCAAACAGAGTTAGAAAGATTATCGTAGACAAATTGAATGTAGAAGAATCCGAAGTTACAAATGACGCAGGTTTTACAAATGACCTGGGCGCCGATTCCTTGGATACGGTAGAATTAATCATGGAATTTGAAAGAGAATTCGGCGCTACAATTCCCGACGATCATGCGGAAAAAATTGTAACAGTAGGCGATGCAATCACGTATCTGGAAAAATTCAGTAAGTAAATACGGAATCAAAAAAACGCCATGAACTTAAAAAGAGTTGTTGTAACGGGGCTGGGAGCAATTACTCCGATAGGAAGCAATGTGGAAGACACATGGAAATCCTTGATCAGCGGAGTGAGTGGTGCCGGTCCCGTTACTTTGTTTGACACAACGGATTTCAAGACGAAATTTGCATGTGAGGTAAAAGACTTCGATCCGGGCAACTATTTCGACCGAAAAGAAGCCAGAAAATTGGACAGGTATGCACAACTTGCAATCGTAGCGGCAAAAGAATCCGTCGAAGACGCCGGAATCAACCGTGAAGGAATTGATAAAAGGCGTGTCGGCGTTATTTTTTCTTCCGGTATCGGAGGATTATCCACTTTGGGACAGGAAATAGGATTCTATTACCAGCATTTGGAAATGGGTCCTAAATTTAACCCGTTTTTTATTCCTAAAATAATCGGCGATATTTCAGCTGGACAGATATCCATAATATACGGATTCCAGGGACCTAACTTCGGTACGGTTTCTGCTTGCGCATCTTCGACAACAGGGGCGATTTCCGCATTCGACCTGATTCGTCTGGGAAAAGCGGACATTATTATAACGGGAGGTGCCGAAGCATCCGTCACCCCGGTAGGCGTTGGTGGATTCAATTCGATGAACGCCCTTTCCACGCGCAACGATTCGCCGGAAACAGCATCCCGCCCGTTCAGTGCAAGCCGCGACGGTTTTGTGATGGGCGAAGGCGCTGTCAGCCTCGTATTTGAAGAATTGGAACACGCTTTGGCACGTGGCGCGAAAATCTACGCCGAAGTAGTTGGCGGCGGCGAATCGGCAGACGCCTATCATTTGACCGCTTCTCATCCCGACGGCATGGGCGCTATTCTGGTTATGCAAAGCGCGTTGGCTGATGCAAATTTGAAACCCGAAGACATTGATTATATCAATGTTCACGGAACTTCAACTCCGGTGGGAGACCCTTCGGAAGTCAAAGCAATCATAGATATATTCGGCGAACATGCTTACAGATTGAACATCAGTTCAACCAAATCCATGACCGGACACATGCTGGGTGCCGCCGGTGCGGTAGAAGCCATGGCTTGTATTCTGTCAATCAGAGATGGAATTGTTCCCCCGACAATCAACCATGCGCCGGACGATAACGATCCTGCCATCGACTACAACCTGAATTTTACATTTAATAAAGCACAAAAGCGCAATGTGCAAATCGCCCTCTCCAACACCTTTGGTTTTGGGGGACACAATGCTTGTATCATCTTAAAAAAATATAATTAAAAAGTGGACGTCTATTTTCTTAAAAGTTTAAGATTCCTATTTCATCCGAAAAAAGATACCTATTTTGCTTTAAAGAAAATTATCGGTTTTTTCCCAAACAATATTTCATTCTATGAAGAAGCATTGCTTCATAAATCATCTTCAGGGACAACTGTTATTCCGGGACGTTACAAAAACAACGAACGCCTTGAGTTTTTGGGAGACGCCATTCTCAATGCCATTGTCGCCGACATTGTTTTCTATAAATTCCCAAACAGGAATGAAGGCTTTCTCACCAACACACGCTCCAAAATCGTAAAGCGGGAAATGATGGATAAAATTGCCTGCGAACTGGGATTGAACAAGCTGGTTGTATCTTCCTCAGGACTCCTTTTACAGAAAAACCATGTTTTGGGGAATGCACTGGAAGCCTTTATTGGTGCTATTTATTTAGACAGGGGATATTTGAAAACTTACCAGTTTATTCAGGACAGAATAATCAAAAAACTTATAAATATTGACGTATTAGTCCAAAAAGAAGTCAATTTTAAATCAAAGCTGCTGGCATGGAGTCAAAAAAGAAAAATAGAAATGCTTTTCAAAGTGGTGGAAAATTTCACGGACAACGACCATAATCCAGTTTTTCAAAGCCAAGTACTTCTAAACGGCATATTGGCCGGGATAGGAATTGGTTATTCCAAAAAAGAATCTCAGCAACATGCTGCCCGCATGGCGTTTAAACGAATCAGGTCGAATAAAGATTTTGCAACTAAGGTTTTGGAGGCAGCAATGACAGCCTGTACAAAGGAAGTTGAAATCGCAATGTAGAAAAATTGGCTATCATTGTCGCGGATATTGAGTAACCCGGTAAACGATGTACGGCCATTCCCATTTACTTAAAATTAAAATAAAAATGAGTATTTTTCAAAGAAAGTCATTACAAGTCCTCTTGGGCGAAGTCAAAGAAAGTGGAGATCATTCGCTGAAGAAAACACTTGGTCCCGTTAAGTTAATAATCTTGGGATTAGGCGCTGTTATCGGCGCGGGGCTATTTTCGGTAACCGGCATGGCGGCTGGTTTATATGCCGGTCCGGCAATCACCGTTTCGTTTATCATTGCGGCGGCAGGATGCTGTTTTGCCGGTTTGTGCTACGCAGAATTTGCTTCCATGTTACCTGTCGCAGGAAGCGCCTATACATATTCTTATGTAACGCTTGGCGAATTTATCGCCTGGGTAATCGGTTGGGATTTGGTACTGGAATATGCGGTGGGAGCGCTCACTATCAGTATCAGTTTCAGCGTCTATTGCGTTAAATTTCTGGAAGAATTAGGCATACATCTGCCTCATGCGTTCACGGCTTGCCCGATGGATGGCGGGATTGTCAATGTGCCGTCGGCGCTGATCATCGTTTTTGTAAGCCTTTTGCTGATGAGTGGAACCGAAAAAAGCTCGAAAGTTAATATTTTCCTTGTGGTGTTGAAAATTGCCATAGTGCTGATATTTGTTAGCATTGGATGGCAATTTATAAACTCCGACAATTATGTTCCTTATATTCCTGAAAATACCGGAACATGGGGGTCATTCGGTTTCAGCGGGATCATTCGCGGTGCGGCAGTCGTCTTTTTCGCTTTTATCGGGTTCGACGCAATCAGTACGGCAGCGCAGGAAACCAAAAATCCGAAGCGCGATATGCCGATTGGGATTCTCGGCGCACTGATTGTCTGTACGATTTTGTTTGTGCTTTTCTCGCATGTTTTAACCGGCGTTGCCAATTACACGGAGTTTCAGGGCAGTACGAACATCGCGCCGGTAGCTATTGCCATCGAAAAAATGGGACCCGCCCTGCCGGACGGGACGATACAGCCTGCTTATCCATGGTTGAATAAAGCCATTACTATGGGAATTATTGCCGGTTATTTTTCCATAATTTTGGTAACACTTTTAGCGCAAAGCCGCATTTTTTATGCCATGAGCCGCGACGGTTTGCTGCCGAATATTTTCTCGCAAGTACATAAAAAATTCCGTACACCCTATAAATCCAACCTGTTTTTCCTCGTGATCGTTAGCATATTAGCTATGTTTGTTCCGGCGCGAGTTGCAGGCGAACTGACAAGTATCGGTACCCTGTTTGCCTTTATAATCGTTTGCGTCGGTATCCTGATAATGCGGAAAATGATGCCCAATGCACCGAGGGCATTCAAAACCCCCTGGGTTCCGGTCATACCGATTTTAGGCGTCGGCACCTGCCTGTTCATGATGGTATTTTTACCTTTCGACACATGGATTCGCCTTATCGTTTGGATGTTGGTCGGACATGATATTTACACATTTTACGGTTCGCGGCACAGCAAATTAGGCGCAAACCGATCTACCAAAATACTTCCCGGAATCGGAATATGCATTGCTGTGCTACTGGCTGTGTTTATTGTCGCACATCAAATCCAAATCGGCTGGGAGGAAAATCTTGCTTTTGGGGTTACGTTTTTGGGCATTGCGCTGGGGCATGTTGTTTTGTATGTGGTGCGGTTGCTGAGGAAATGTTAACTCCTGATTAGAGCATTATCATATCATTGATAATGCCTTAGCGCGGGCTTCCATATCGGTTTGCATATAATCGTCCAGGTCGGGCGAAGCGATAAAAGGAACCCGTTCCATTGTCTTTTCAATTATATTGCTCATCGCCGGAAAGCCTATTCTGTCTTCCAAAAATGCCAAGACGGCTATTTCGTTTGCTGCATTGAGGATACACGGCATATTCCCGCCCCTTGCGGCGGCTTCGCAAGCAAGCGCCGGATTGCGGAATTTGCGGGTATCCGGTTTTTCAAATGTTAAAGCCGACAGTTTATTGAAATTGAGACGTTCAAAACGTGAAAAAATCCGGTGCGGGTAAGTCAGTGCATATTGAATCGGCAAATGCATGTCCGGCAAACCTAACTGCGCCTTTATCGACGAATCTTCAAATTGAACCATCGAATGAATAATGGACTGCGGATGCACCACAATCTCTATTTGCTTCATGTCCACATCGAAAAGCCATTTTGCCTCAATCATTTCAAAACCTTTGTTCATCAAAGTTGCCGAGTCGATTGTAACTTTCGCGCCCATGTTCCAGTTGGGATGTTGCAATGCCTCTTTTTTGGTTACGGTTGCCAGCTGTTCCTGCGAAAAGTTGCGGAAAGGACCGCCGGAAGCGGTTAAAATGATTTTTTCTACCGGATTATTTAATTCTCCCGCAAGGCATTGGAAAATAGCCGAATGTTCGGAATCGACAGGGATAATATGCGTTCGATTTTCCTGCGCCAGGCGCATAATCAGTTCGCCGGCAACGACCAATGTTTCCTTGTTTGCCAGCGCAATCGTCTTTCCCGCCCGAATAGCGCTTATGGTCGGCTGCAAACCGGAATAGCCTACCATTGCCGTCAGCACGATTTGGATAGGCTCTGCGCCGGCGACCTGGCAAATCGCGTTGCTTCCCGTCCAAACCTTAATGGGCAAACCGCTTAATGCCTCCTTCAACTGCGCGTATTTGCCTTCATTGGCAATCACAACCATTTCGGGCAAAAATTCCCTCGCCTGCCGAATCAATAATTCAACATTATTATTTGCCGTAAGCGCATATATTTCAAATAAGTTCCGATTGTCGCGGACAACGTCCAGAGCTTGCCTGCCTATCGAACCGGTCGAACCCAAAACGGCTATTTGTCTTTTTTCGTTTTCCATTAATCAAAATTGATGTATTCGCCGGGATTAACCGGTTTTCCGTTCAGCCATAACTCAAAATGCAAATGTATTCCCGTCGATAAATTGCCGGTATTTCCGGCTAAAGCAATCGCTTCGCCCGCGCCGACCGCATCTCCTTGTGATTTCAGTAGTTTAGCGTTATGCTTATAAACCGATACAAACCCGTTGAGATGCTGAATCTGAATCACATATCCGGCATTGGGATCGAAGCCTGTATAAATAACCATGCCCTTCATTGTCGCCATAACCGGTGCGTGCAACGTGGAAGCAATATCAATGCCGTAATGTTTTTCTTTCCTGTCAAACGTCGAAGATACGATTCCTTTCACAGGAGTGTAAAACATGGGTTTTTCGCCGCCGACTGCAATCGGAGAGAATCCGCTCAGGTTATATTTTTCTTCTTCCTCGTAATTTTCCACAAATTTGGATACCTGTTCCGATTTTTCGAGATTAATATCGCGGGCGCTCCTGACCGAATCAATCACAGCCGCCTCCTCCACCTTTATATCCCCCCGCAAAATAGCGCTGACATTATCCAGATACAAAGACCGCACAGCAAGTTCCGATTCCAGCGACTCGGCAGTCAGCGCATTTTTTATAATTTTCTCCCTCACGTCGGCATCAAGATACCCCGGCAAATAATTTCGTATCGGCGTTTTAATAATCACGAAAGACGTGAGCGTTATGATGAAAACGGCAAACAGAAACAAGGCTATCAAACTCGTAAGGCGTGACAGGCGCAGCGAAAAAACCTCCTCCAGCGTATTCTCATTCAGAAAAGAAATCTTGTATTTAAAACGTATCTTCTCCCAAAATGCTTTGCTTGTTGTTTTACTCATCAGTTGAAAATATTTAGACAAAGATAGCAAATGTTCGTGAAAGCGCCAAAGAAGGATATGGCTACTCTATTCAAAGCTCAGGTAGCGACGGATTCTCTCAATGTCTTCCTCCGAAAATTCTTCCAGCATTGCCAATTCATCAATACTGTCGATTTTTCCTTTCTTTTTCCGGATTTCAATAATTGCTTTAGCCTGATAAAAATTAAAATAAGGATGCGATTTCAATTTATCCAAAGAAACCGCATTAACCGGAAGCGGTCGAATCAAAGTGGTATCGACCCATAGATAAGGCACTATTCTGTCGTACAGTTCTTCGTACATTCCATATACTTCCTGAAGTTGTTGCAAACGGTAATAGCCGCCTAAAAGTTTTCTGTAAGAAGAAATCCGCCTGGCGAAAGAAGTCCCGATGCCGGGGATTTTCATCAATTGGGAGGTATCGCCGGCGTTCAGTTCGATAACCGTTCCTTCCGCAAATTTTTCTTTTGGGGGATAAGTCGTTCTTTGAGGCGGTTCGGCGCGTTTCCCGGGTTGTTGATAATACGTCCGTTTTTCTTCCTGTTCCGACCGGACATAGTTGTTTCCCGGTTTTTCCTTTTCGCAGGGATGCTTATTTTCTTCGGGAAAAGAATGTTCCGGTTTTTTTACGGATGTAGTATCTATCGGGATTCCGGTGATAGAAATTTTCGGCGTAAACAAAAACTTTCCGATACAAACGCCTGCTACCAGGGCAATCAGGATAAGAATACCCTGTTTTTCCCGCTTGGAAAAATAAAAAAAATCTTTCCACATAAGGTTTATGGTTTTAAAAAATTTCAGTCTTCAATTCTCAATGAGTCCGTCTTTCAACCGGACAATCCGGTCGGTGAGTTGAGCCAGTTGCACATCATGCGTAACAATCACAAAAGTTTGGTTAAATTCTTTTCTAAGTTGGAAAAACAATTGGTGCAGTTCCGCTTTGTTTTGCGTGTCTAAGCTGCCCGAGGGTTCATCGGCGAAAATCACCGAAGGTTTGTTTACCAAAGCGCGGGCGACGGCTACCCTTTGTTTTTCCCCGCCCGAAAGTTCGGCCGGTTTATGCTCCGTTCGGTCTTTCAATCCAAGGAAATCCAGGATTTCAAAGGCTCTTTTTTTCGCGCCGGCTTGACGGGCATTGCCGATAAGCGCCGGAATCATCACATTTTCGAGCGCCGTAAATTCCGGCAA
Source organism: Dysgonamonadaceae bacterium (assembly GCA_031260235.1). Lineage (GTDB taxonomy): Bacteria > Bacteroidota > Bacteroidia > Bacteroidales > Azobacteroidaceae > Azobacteroides. The sequence continues at coordinate 11,521 of JAIRKG010000121.1, forward strand.
TAACTGGTGGAATTGGAAGACAAAGCCGATGTTTTTGTTTCGGAAAGCGGCAAGTTCTTTATCGTTCAGTTTATTGACGTTAAGGTTTTGATAAAGAATTTCGCCCGAATCAGGTTTATCCAATGTTCCCATAATCTGGAGAAGCGTCGTTTTTCCCGCGCCGCTCGGACCAACTATCGAAACAATTTCACCTTCGGAAATCGATAAATCAATTCCTTTCAGGACTTTTAAATTTCCGAATTTTTTTTTTGTTTGCTTGCAATCAATCATCTGTTAATAAACGGGTTTTAACATGTTCGCCATTCACTGTATTTTTAATAAAACTCCTGCAAAAATAAAGTTTTTTAATAAAAACACCGTGAAAAGACGGGATATTCATTAATATCTTATGCTGATTCCTTCCTCTTTCAAATATGCTTTCAATTCGGGAATTTTTATCTCACCGAAATGGAAAACGCTTGCCGCTAATGCCGCATCAGCCTTTCCTTCGGTAAATACGTCGAGGAAATGCTCCTTTGCGCCTGCGCCGCCCGAAGCAATGACGGGAATATCCAGCGAAATCGAAAGCGTGTGCAAAGCCTCGTTGGCATAGCCGGTTTTCACGCCGTCGTGTCTCATGCTTGTAAAAAGGATTTCCCCTGCGCCGCGATTTTCGGCTTCTTTAGCCCATGAAAATAAATTTTTATCGGTGGGAATACGACCGCCGTTCAGGTAGCAAATCCATTGACTCTGCATAAGATTACCGGTTGCACCTGCGCCGGAGGGCTTTTTTACGAAATCGGCGTCTATCGCGACAACGCAAACCTGCGACCCGAAATTTCCGGCAATCTCATTAATCAAATCCGGATTGCGGATAGCCGCCGAATTGATTGAAATTTTATCCGCTCCGGCATTCAAAAGCCTCTCAACGTCGGAAAGTTCGTTGATTCCACCGCCAACCGTAAACGGGATATTCAAATTTGCCGCAACGCAGGAAACCATCTTCGTGAAAGTTTTCCGTCCCTCGTGTGAAGCGGTAATGTCGAGGAAAACAAGTTCGTCGGCGCCCTGTTCGCTGTATTGTTTGCCGAGTTCGACAGGGTCGCCGGCATTGCGGAAATTGATAAAATTGACGCCTTTGACGGTTGTGCCGTCTTTTACGTCAAGGCAGGGGATGATTCGTTTGGCAAGCATAAGTTATTATAATTATTTAGTTTATATTCTTTTTTTTGTATTGCGTCATTGCGAGCCGTGCCCCCTCGTCATTGCGAGGGCAACGCCCGAAGCAATCCAAAGAACGGGGCGAGAAAAAGGAAACGGCAGGCGTTTTTTCGCCTGCCGTCATCTCAACAATGAACATAAAAAATGAACATAAAAGTTGTCTTTCAGAATGAAAAAAGAAAAAAAAGTTCTAAAATGTGCTACAAAGATAGACTCTTTTTTTATATCTGCAACTATATTTAAAGAAAAAATGAATTTTTCTGGATTGCTTCGCCCTCCGGGTGACGCAGTGAGGCAATAAAACCGCAGCCGTCATTGCGAGGGCAACGCCCGAAGCAATCCAGAAATTGCAATAACGCAAGGGAGGTTACCCTGGATTGCCGAGCCGCGATAGCGGCTCGCAATGACGGGGCGGCAGTGACGGGAGTACGGCGCAATGACGCAGCCAATAAAAAACCCGACAAATCATTGCGACTTGTCGGGTTTAAGGGAGAATTAGTGATATTGATTTATTAGATGATTATTTTCTTGTGCCATCCGGAGCTGCCTCTGACAATCACTATCGAACCGGAAGCGGAGATGCTGTGGAGTTCTACAACTTTGGTTTCTGTGTTTGCCGGAATAGCGTCTGTTTTGTATAACAGCGTGCCGCTAATCGAATAGATGAAAATGTGTTCTTCTACCGGCGAATTGACATATAACCAACCGTCTTTTACGTAAACCTTGAATTGCGGCAGGATTTCTATCACATCATCTCTTACTCCGGAAGTTGCCGACGCTGAGCGAGGCGAGGACGGGTGGTAGAGCGGGTCGTTCGTGTCCTCCGGGTCGTACGGGCCAAGGTAGGGGTTTGATCTCATAACAATAGTACCACCTTTCTGGTAGCAAGTAGGAAGACCGTCTTGGCAGGCGATGACGCCGTAGACGGTCAGAGTATCGTTTCTATAACCGTCTCCGTTTATGCTTGTTATTGTTATCGGAGTACCTCCGCGGACGCGTATTGCAAACTTCTGTTCGATGTTGGACCTGAGGGTGCTGTTGCCGGAAAGACGTAGCGTGACGACTGCGTCCGATATCAAGATAGGGACACCTCCTGGTAATGGTACATTGCTTGCGTCTATGTTTACAGTTTCAAGGATAATACTGGCAACAACGCCTGAATCTACCGTAATGGTATTGGGTGTCGCCGAGCCGTTGCCGTAAATTTTGTACTCTCCGCTCGTTGAGATTCTAACGCTATCTGCGTTAATGTTGAAATCTGTTCGCGCCTGCGCCTGTGCAAAGCAAAGCAGGCATGTTGCTACTGTAAAAAAGATCTTTTTCATGACTTGTTATTTTTTAATTGTTTATTAATTCGATGGCAAAAATAGTAAAATAAAATCAAATGCAAACAAATTTATGTGAAATTTAATTATTTTTTCTTTCCTTTCATCCCGAACAATCATTATCTGTTCTGGATTGAGGACTAATTTGCGGGGACGTAGCCCTCACCGGGGATTGAACTGATTGTGCCGTCGGGGGTAATAACAGCAGCGTTGTTACCCTGATAGCCATCGCCGATGCCAATGGTGCCCGTGCCGCCTCTGGCGATGCCTGTACCGCCGGAAATGGTGATAACGCCGCCATTGCTATGCCTACCGCCGCCGATACCAGCGGCGTACTCGCCGCCGCTGGCGTTAATCGTGCCGCCTGAAATGTTAATAATACCGCCGTTACTATCGAAGCCACCGCCGATGCCGGCACCTTGATAGCCGCCTGTTGCATTGACCTCGCCGCCGCTAATACGGATAGTACCTCCGTTACCGTTGATTCCGCCGCCGATGCCCGCGCTGGATCTGCCACCGTAGGCGTAGACCGTGCCGCCCAAGATGCTAATAGTACCGCCGTTACCGTCCCATTGGCTGCCGATGCCCGCGCCGAACTCTCCACCGGTAGCGTTCAGCGTTCCGAGTGTAGAACCGTCTCCGTCTATGCTTGTTATCGTTAGCGTAGAGCCTGCGGGGATATGCAGCCCAGCCTTGTTTTGACCGGATTTGAGGGAGTTAACTCCGGAAAGGAGCAACGTTACGTTTGCGCCCGCCATATCGAAAGCGCATGCGTCTACTGTCATACTTATGTCAATGTTTACATTATCCAAAGTAATGGTGGCATTCACGCCTGAATCTACCCTAATGGTGTTGGTTGTCGGCGTGCCGTTGCCGTAAATTCGATACTCTCCGTAGTCATATAAAATTGTAACATTGCCGGCGTTAATGTTGAAATTCGGTTCAATCCACTTCGCGTAGAGGGTTATATCGGAAGAAACAATATCGGAAGAAAAATTCCATTGATTTTTGCACTTGCTTTCTTTATACCAGCCGCCGAAAATATATCCTTCCGCTGTCGGATCTGCCGGCTCAATTTCCTGCAACCTCGTTCCTAAAGAAACCACCCTCTGGGCTATGGCTGTTCCGTGTCCGTTCATGTTGTATGATATGGTACAGTTCATCTGTGGTATTATGCTGCCATTGGCGATGATACTGCCGTTGTTTGTTAATGAATAACCTGTGTGATTAAGCGTCCACCTTGCCGGTATGGTAAGCGTAGTTCCTGCGGGGACAGTAAAGTCGGTATTCAGGATAATCGTTTTGCTTGACGGGTTTATGGTTACGTCACTGCCGGCAGCAAAGCCTTTTTCCGGCATTGAAGATCTCCCCCCGCTGATGCTGCTTGCAAAGATAACAGGCGCGCCGAAGATGGCGATACTGTCGCCGCGACTATCTTTGTTGTCGCTGCCAATGCCTGTGGCGTTGTCGCCGCCGCCAATGGCGATTACCGTGGCGTCGGAGATGGAAATAATGTTGCCGCTACTGCCTTCGTAGCCGCTGCCGATGCCCGCGCCGCTGTGACCATCGATGTAGCCGCTGCCGCCAATGGCGATTACCGTGCCGCCGGAAATGGAGATACGGTCGCCGCTGCCTTCCCACCCGCCGCCGATGCCCGCGCCGCGCTCGCCGCCGATGGCATTGACAAAACCGCCTTTGATTGTGATACTGCCGCCGCAATCGAAGTGGGCGCTACCGATGCCTGCACCGCCAAAGCCACCTGTGGCATTGACCGTACCGTCGGAGATGATGACAACACCGCTGTAGCCGGCGCCGATGCTTGAGCTGCGGTAGCCGCCGCCGATGCCTGCACCAGTGGCACTGCCAGTGGCACCGCCTGTGGCGTTGACAAGTCCACCTTTGATTTCGACCGTACCGCCGTCAATGCCCCATGCGCCGCCGCCAATACCCGCGCCGCCGGAGCCGCTTGTGGCGTTGACCGTACCGCCGGAGATGGTGATAATGCCGCCGTTTTGCACCGCTCCGCCGTAGATGCCCCCATACTCGCCGCCGCCTCCGCCAATACCCGCGCCGCCAATACCTGCTGTGGCGTTCAGTGTACCATACGTAGAACCGTCGCCGTTTATGCTTGTTATTGTCAGCGTAGAGCCTGATGGGGCGAGTATTCCCGAACGTGAATCACCGGATTTGAGGGTGTTAACGCCGTTAAGGCGTAATGTTACGTTTGCGCCCGACATGTCAAAAGCGCAGGCGTTTTCGGTGCGGCTTACGTCAACATTCACATTTCCAATCGTAATATTGGCAGTAACGCCGGAATTCACCTTAATGCTGTTGGTTGTCGCCTCGCCATTGCCGGAAATCCTGTACTCTCCGTTAGTCGCGATTAAGATGTTTGCAAAGTTAATGGAGTAATCCGCGCCGTCAATGGCAACAACAATCCACTTTGCGTAAAGGATTGTATTGGAGGAAACGACATCGCTATTAAAATCCCATTGATTTATACACTCGCGTTCTTTATACCAGCCGCCGAAAGTACATCCTTCCGCTGCCGGATCTGCCGGTTGAATTGCCGGATGCCGTTTGGAGCCTGCCACGATTCTTACGGGGTCTATGACGCTACCGTGTCCATTCATATTGAATGATACGGTATAAAGCGGTCGCGAGGGGTTTAACGTTCCGTTGCTGATTATTGTACCGTTGATAGTGAGCGAATGGCCTGTGTAATTGATTGTCCAGTCTGCCGGAATGGTAAGCAAAGCATTTTCGGGGACGGTAAAGGAGGTTTTCAGCGTAATCGTTTTGTTTGACTGGTCTATATTAAGGCCTGTTCCATATACGATACCTCTTGCCGGATTTGACGGATTACTGCTGATTCTGGTAGCAAAAATAACCGGCGCGCCGGAAATTGTTGTTGGAGTACTTCCGTTGGCATTTCCAATACCGATACCTAAGCCGCTGGCGATTATCGTTCCACCGCTAATACGGATAGAGCCGCCGTTCTTACCGTTACCGCCCCCGATAGCTGCGTTGTTGCTACCGCTTATGGCAACTACTGCGCCGCTCGAAATATTGATAGTTCCTGCGTCGCCGTAACCGCCTCCGCCAATAGCCGCCGGGTCTCCGTCGCCGGCTTGTGCGGTTGCCGTTACGAAGCCGTCTGTGATGTTAATATTGCCGCCGATACCACGGACGCCGCCACCGATGCCCGCTGCGTATCTGCCGCCTGTGGCGTTGACTGCTCCGCCGGAGATGGTGACTTGGCCACCGCCGTCGACGCCGCCGCCGATGCCTGCACCGCCGTCGCCGCCTGTGGCGTTGATCGTACCGCCGAAGATGGTGATAATGCCGCCGTTTTGCACCTGCTTGCCGCCGCCGCCCGCACCGCCGATACCCGCGCCGCTAACGCCGCCAGTGGTGTTCAGCGTTCCGAATGTAGAACCATTGCCATTTATGCTTGTTATTGTCAGCGTAGAGCCTGATGGGGCTTGCAAGCCTGCGAAGCCATTGCCGGATTTGAGGGTGTTTTCGCCGGAAAGGCGCAACGCGACGGTTGCGCCCGTTATGTTGAAAGCGCAGGCGTTTTCGATGCCACTCACGTCGATGTTTACATTTTCAAGGATAATGTCGGCAGTAACGCCGGTGTTTACCGTAATTGTGTTGGCTGTCGGCGAGCCAATGCCGAAAATCTTGCGATCTCCGTAAATCCGGTATTCTCCGTCAGCTGATATCACAACGCTGCCGGCGTTAATGTAGTAATCTGTTCGCGC